>CAXTWJ010000012.1:0-6189 GCA_964247925.1 uncultured Sphingomonas sp. | reverse complement strand
CGCGGCCGGGCTTCGCCTTCGAGGGCTTCCGAGCGGCCGCCGCGGGCCAGGAACTGCAGGCGCAGCTGCTGGAAGTCGCGCGCGAGGCCGGCGAGCAGCAGCCGCTCCCACGGATCGGACGACGCGATGCGCGCGGCGGTCGCCTGCGCCCAGTCGAGGCCGAGCGCGTGGCCGAGCGCGGTGAAGGCGCGGGTCAGCGTCACCTCGTCCAGACCGAGCCGGGTACCCAGTTCCGCCAAGCCGACGGCGCCGTCCATCTCGAACAGCGCCACGACTTCGCGCGCCAGCTCGGGCGGCGCGCCCGCCGCCTCCAGCTGCCCGGCGATCCGGCCGCTCTGCGTGCGCGTCTCGTCGAGCAGCAATGTCGCGGTGGCACCGCGCAGCGCGGCGATGCCGGGCTGGAGCCGCGCCAGCACGTCCCCGACGCCCGCGCCGGTGCCCGTGACGCGCAACAGGTCGGCGATATGCGAGCGCGTCGCGGCCGCGACCTCGTCGAACAGGCTGATCCGCGCGGCCTCGGGCATGGGGGTCGTCTCGATCGCGGCCCAGAGCCGGTCGAGCCCGAACAGGCGCTCGGCGACCACGAACATGGCGGCGATGTCCGCGAGCGCGGCGCCTTCCTCCTCCGCCAGCTCGAACGGGTAGAGCACGCCCATGCGGTTGACCAGGCGGTTGGCGAGCTTGGTGGCGATGATCTCCGCCCGCAGCCGATGCGCGTCGATCGCGGCGCCGAACCGTTCGCGCATCGCGGGTGGGAAGGCGGCGTGGAGGTCGGGCAAGAGCTCCGGATCGTGGCCAAGCGCGCTTTTTTCGATCGCGTCCTGCAGCGCCAGCTTGGCGGTGGCGAGCAGCACCGACAGCTCGGGGCGGGTCAGGCCGCGTCCCTCCTGCCCACGGCGCAGCAGCTCCTCGTTGCCGGCCAGCCCCTCGACCTGACGGTCGAGCCGGCCCGACGCCTCGCAAATCTCGATCGCGCGGCCGTAGGAGGGCAGCGCGGCCGCGCCGTCGCGCTCCCTACCCGCCCGCGCGAGCGTCTGGAGCCGGTTGTCCTCCAGCACCAGCCGGCTGACGTCGTCGGTCATCGACGCGAGCATCGTGTTGCGGTCGGCCTCGGCCAGGCGCCCTTCGGTCATCTCGCGATTGAGCGCGATCTTGATGTTGACCTCGTTGTCCGAGCAATCGACGCCGGCCGAGTTGTCGATGAAGTCGGTGTTGATGCGCCCGCCCCGGCCGGAGAAGGCGATGCGCGCGGCCTGCGTCACGCCCAGATTCGCGCCCTCGCCGATCGCGGTGACGCGCAGCTCCTCCGCGTCGATGCGGAGCCGGTCATTGGCGGGGTCGCCCACCGCCGCGTTGTTCTCGGCGCGCGCCTTCACATAGGTGCCGATGCCCCCGAACCAGAGCAGGTCGCACGGCGCGCGCAGGATCGCCGAGATCAGCTGGGCGGGTTCCAGCTCGCCGGGCGCGATGCCGAGCGACGCGGCGACCTCCGGCGTGACGGTGATCGACTTCGCCGCGCGGCTGTGGACGCCGCCGCCCCGCGACACGGGGGCGGCATAATCGGCCCAGCTGGAGCGTGGCAGCGCGAACAGGCGCGCGCGCTCCTCGTATGACGTCGCCGGATCGGGGTCGGGATCGAGGAAGATGTGGCGGTGGTCGAACGCCGCGACCAGTCTGATCGCGCGGCTGAGCAGCATCCCGTTGCCGAACACGTCGCCCGACATGTCGCCGCAGCCGACCACCGTGATCGGGTCGCACTGCACGTCGATCCCGCGTTCGGCGAAATGGCGCTGCACGCTGATCCACGCGCCCTTGGCGGTGATCCCCATCGCCTTGTGGTCGTAGCCCTGCGATCCACCGCTGGCGAAGGCGTCGCCCAGCCAAAAGCCTTGGCTGAGCGCCAGTGCGTTGGCGACGTCGCTGAACGTGGCGGTGCCCTTGTCGGCGGCGACGACGAAATAGGGATCGTCGCCATCGAGCACCGTCACGCCCGCGGGGTGCGTGACCGCGCCATCGACGATGTTGTCGGTGACCGACAGCAGCGCCCGGATGAACACGCGATAGCTTTCCGTGCCCTCGGCCAGCCAGGCGTCGCGCTGGGTAGGGGAGGGGAGCTGCTTGGGATAGAAACCGCCCTTGGCGCCGGTCGGCACGATTACCGCGTTCTTGACGCGCTGCGCCTTCATCAGCCCCAGGATCTCGGTGCGGAAATCGTCGCGGCGATCGGACCAGCGCAGCCCGCCGCGCGCGACGGGGCCGGCCCGCAGGTGGATGCCCTCGACCCGGGGGCTATAGACCCACACTTCGCGCCACGGCACCGGCGCGGGCAGGCCGGGGATGAGGTGGCTGTCGAGCTTGAACGCGAGCGCCTCCCCATTCGAGTCGGGGCCGGTGGGGGTGTAGGCGTTGGTGCGCAGGCACGCCGCGACCAGCGAGCGGTACGCCCGCAGGATGCGATCGTCGTCGATCGCGGCGACGCCCTCCAGCCCGGCGGCGATCGCGGCGTCGGGGCCGGCCACGTCGCCCGCGCCCTGCGGGTCGTGCGCCGCGGCGAACCGGTCCACCAGCGCGGCGGCGACGGTGGGGGCGCGACGCAGCGCATCGACCACGGTGGAGAGGCCATAGGGTAGCCCCGCCTGACGCAGGTAGCGGAACCAGGCGCGGAACAGCAGCACCGCGCGCGGCGCCAGGCCGGCATCGACGATCAGCCGGTTGAAGGCGTCATTCTCCGCGCGACCTTCCAGCACCGCGGCGATCGCGCCCTCCAGCATGGACAGGTCCGGGGCGAGCGCGCCGCCCGCCTCGACCTGGAACTCGTGCAGGTAGGAGCGCGCCTCGTCGGTCAGCGCGGTGGGCACCTCCTCGATCACGCGGAAGCCGAAATTTTCCAGCACCGGCACCGCGTCGGACAGCGCGAGCGGGCCGCCCTGGCGATAGATCTTCAGGCGGGTGGCGCCGGTGGCCTCCGTCAGGCGGACCGAGCGCGCGCGCGCGCCGTCGAGCAGGGCGAGCCGCTGCACGTCGGCGGCCGCCTCCTCGGCGGTGTTCGCGTTGCGATAGCCGGGCGGGAAGGAGGCGGCGTGGCGCAGCGCGAGGCGCGCGGCGCGCTGCGGGCCGACCTGCGCCTCCAGCGCCGCCTCCACCGCCGGCGCCCAGCCGCGCACCATGCGCTCCAGCCGCTCCTGCAAGGGCGCGGTGTCCGGCACCCGCCCGTCGCCCCGCAGGTCGATGGTGTAGCGGATCAGCGCGACGGCGGAGTTGTCCAGCGCGACCGACCAGTTGAGCACGGCGCCGTTGGCGGCCTCGGCGATCATCTCGCCGATCGCGACCCGGCGCGCGGTGGTGAGGTCGTCGCGGCCGAGCCAGGCGAAGGCGAACAGGTGCCGGCCGAGCGCCGAGCGGACCAGCACCAGCGCGGGGCGCGGTCGATCGGCGAGGCTCATCGCGGTCAGCGACAGCTCCTCCAGCTGCTCGGGCTCGAACGCGACCGCAAGATCGTGGGGCAGCGCGGCCAGCGCGTGGGTGAGCGCCTTGCCGGTGTGGCCCTTGGGATCGAAGCCGAACTTCGCCTCCAGCGCGGCGAGCCGCTGGCGCAGCACCGGCACCGCGCGCGGCGGTGCGGCGAGCGCGGCGGACGTCCACAGCCCGGCATGGATGGACAGGCCGGTCACGGCCTCGCCCTGACGGATGGGCACCAGCACCAGGTCGAGCGGCACCGCGCGGTGGACGGTGGAGATCAGGTTGGACTTGAGCAGCAGCGGCGCTTCCCCACCAGCCTCGAACCAGCGAATCGCCAGCGTGCGCGAGAACTCGGCCAGGATCGGGTGCTCATGCTCATGCCGCGCGATGCCCAGCGCCTCGCCGGCCTGCCCGTCACAATGCCAGCGCTGGTGGCCGAGCAGTGTCAGATGGCCGTCCAGGAACCATTGCAGCAACGCCGCGCCCTCGCCCTGCACCATCGCCTCGTCGCCCGCGATCGCGCGCTGAAGCCGGGGCCAGTCCGCCACCGCCGCGCGCACGTCCGCGAGCACGGCGACCAACTGATCGAACAGCTCGCGGCGCTCGCGCGCGTCGGCGCGCTCCAGCTCGATGTAGATCATCGACTCAGGGCTGCCCGCGCCGCCGATCGCCAGGAGATTGCCCTCGCCATCGCGGCTGGCGCGCACGACGGGGTGGATGATGCGGTCGATCGCCAGGTTGGCGCGGCCGATCGCGGCGGCGATCGAGTCCACCAGGAAGGGCATGTCGTCGTTGACGATGGCGAGCCGCATCCGGCGCCGCGTGTCCTCGCCCCCGATCGGTTCGAGCGACATCGCCGGCTCGTCCGAACGGCGGCTCCGCGCGGTAGCGGCGACGAAGCGCGCGGCCTCCGCCACCTCGACCGCGTCGAAGCCGAGCAGCTCGCCCGGTAGCGCGCCGCGCGTGAGGCGGGCGGCGAGATCGAGGGTCAGGGTATCGGAACTGTCGGCCATGCCCGGCCTATGCGCCGGGCCGGATGCGGCCTCAACCCTTGTGGCGGTGCAGCATCAGCCGGCCGCGCGGCGCACGGCCTGATCGACCAGCGCCGGCACGTCGGCGACGATGTGGAGCATATCGCCATCGCGGCGCGCGAGCAGGACCACGAACTCGCCGTCGCCCGGCAGCGTGACTTCGGCCAGCGTCGGGCGGCAGCGGAGCTCGGCCCTGGCCTGCTCGGTCGAATTTCCCTGCGGCGCTGGCCGGCGCGCGGCGCGTTCGGCGGCCACCACCGCCTTGATGCCGCCGGGGCTGAGCTCGAGGAAGCCGGGCAGCGCGCCCGCCTCGACCGCGTGGCGGCGCGCATGGTCGAGCACGGCGGCGAACTCCGTCAGCCGCGTCTTGTCATAATCGGCGCCGAAGACCAGCTTCGCCACCGCGGTCATCGGCGCGCGCTGCTGCACCTTCACGCCCGCCGTGTTGAGCAACGCCTGATAGCCATCGCGATCGTCGTCGGCCGCCAGCCCGAAATCGTGTGCGCGGCCGAGCGCTCGGTACAGCGCGGCGCGGCTGCGCGTGTCGGCGGCGCGCACGGCGGCGGCGCTCTCGCGCGCCACGGACAGCTGGTGGTCGAGGCTGGCAGTCAGGCCCTTTCCCGCGCGCTCGTCGCCTCGTTCGGCCCCGGGACCATCGGCCCAGACCGGTGCTTCGGGCGGGGGAGCGGCCAGGCGCGCGGCGGCGAGCTCGGCGTCGAGCCCGGCCTGGGTCGCGGCATCGACGAGCTCCTTCCAGTTGATCACGCCATAGATGAAGTCGATCTGCTCGCCGTCGGACGAAAAGGGCATCAGGATGCCGCGGTACAGCGTCGGTTTCCCGCGCGTGCCCACGAACTCCGCCTCGAAGCCGATCGGCGCGCGGTTGGCGATGATCTGGAGATAATGGTCGGTCAGGCGCGACAGCAGCGAGCGGCTGGGCACCTGACTGATATGGTCGATGCCACCATCCAGGTCGCATTCGTCACGCAGCGTACGGCCGAGAAAGGCGATGCGCGGATCGTCCAGCCCGGCCGAGAAATCGAGGAGGACCGAATGCTGGCCGAAATCGGCGATCGACGACGGGTCGAGGTCCTCGATGGTCGGGTAGGGCCGTCCCTTCAGCAGCGAAACCCAGTGATTATAGGCGCGCACGTGCATCCGCCGCTCGTCGCCGCCCAGGTCGAACATCTGCTCGCCGACGCCGTCGTTCTCGGCCGTGTCCGCCCCGACCTCCGCCAGATCGATCCGCTCGTCCTCGCCGTACGCGTCCATGCCCGTCCTGCCCCTTGTTCCCGGCCGACATGCACCGGCCATGGTAAACGGGGCGTAAACACCACTGGCGGCGCTTGTCAGGGTGGGGGCGACCTGCTACCGGCGCGCGCTCACCCGGGCCACCGGGTCGGCCGCCTTAGCTCAGCTGGTAGAGCATCGCATTCGTAATGCGGGGGTCACAGGTTCGAGTCCTGTAGGCGGCACCATCGTCAGTCGGGGTTCCTGGCCGGGCGGAGCGCCGCCGCTGCGCGGGCGGTCGCGGTGATCGCCACCGGATCGGGCGTGCCGCGCGCGACGAGCCAGCTGCCGCCGACGCAGGCCACCGCCGGGATGGCGAGCCAATCGGTCGCGGTCGCCGCGGTCACGCCGCCCGTCGGGCAGAAGCGGCACCGGAAGAACGGCGCCGCCAGCGCCTGCAGCGCGGGGA
>CAXTWJ010000011.1:0-20034 GCA_964247925.1 uncultured Sphingomonas sp. | reverse complement strand
CGCAATCCACCGTGGCCGTGACCTGTGGCACGCCGAGCCCGAGCACCCCGCGCGCGGTGCCGGCCGACTTCACCGGTCGCGCGATCGGCGGCATCGCGCGACCGATCACCTGGCGCGGGCGCCAGGTCGGCGAACGCCGCCGGTACGACAATCGCCTGGCCATGTATCTGCTCCGCATCCGTGCGCGCGCCCGGTACGGCGCGGCCGCGGATCACGAGGACGACGATTTCCGCGACGACGTGGCGCGCGGTTCCGAACCTTCGGCGACCCCGGCCCCGCGACAGCCCGCGGATGAGGATGGATTCGGCGATGACGTGGCGCGCGGTTCCGAACCTTCCGCGGCAACCGCGGCGGCCTCCGGTCGCGGCGCACCCGCGCCCCGCCAGCGCCGCTCACCCGCCGTTCAGCCGCGCGCGCGCTTTGCTCGGGCCGGAGGAAGACGCTACAAGCGCGATCGACCTCGTTTCAGGACACGCCCGCAATGCCCCGCCTGCCGCTCGCCCCCGCCAGAACCGCGCTCGCCCTCGTCGCCGCGCTCGCGCTCGTGCCGGTCGCCACCGAGGCGATGGCCGCGGTCGATACCGGCGCCTATCACGAGTTCGACCAGTTCCTCGACGTGTTCAACCGGATCAAGGCCGATTACGTGGACAAGGTCGATGACCAGAAGCTGATCAAGGGCGCGATCGAGGGGATGCTGTCCTCGCTCGACCCCCACTCCTCCTATGTCGATGCGCTCGACTATGACAATCTGCGCATCCTGACCGAGGGCAATTACGGTGGCCTGGGCCTGACCGTCTCGATGGAGGACGGCGCGATCAAGATCATCGCGCCGCAGGAGGACACGCCCGCCTATCGCGCCGGGATCAAGGCGGGCGACTACATCACGCACATCGACGGCAAGCTCCTGTTCGGCGGCACGCTGGACGAGGCGGTGGCGGCGATGCGCGGCAAGCCGGGCACCCCCATCGCGCTGACGCTCGTCCGCCCGGGCACCGACAAGCCGATCGACGTGCGTCTGGTGCGCGAGGTCATCACCCAGAAGCCGGTGAAGTGGGAAGTGCGCGGCGACGTTGGCTACATCAACATCAACACCTTTTCCGAGGCGACCGGCGCCGACACGCGCGGCGCGATGCTGGCGATCGACAAATCGCTCGGCCACCATCCGCTGGGTTATGTGGTCGATCTGCGCGACAATGGCGGCGGGCTGTTGACGCAGGCGATCGAGGTGTCGGACGCATTCCTGACCGGGGGCGAGATCGTGTCCCAGCGCGGGCGCGAGCCGACGGACGTGGAACGCTATTACGCCAAGCCCGGCGACGACGCGCATGGCCTGCCGGTGGTGGTGCTGACCAACGCGGGCACCGCGTCCGCGTCCGAGATCGTGGCCGGCGCGCTGCAGGACCATCACCGCGCGCTGATCATGGGCACGCGCTCGTTCGGCAAGGGCTCGGTGCAGACGCTGATCCCGCTCGGGCCGCAGACGCAGCTCCGGCTCACCACCGCGCGCTATTACACACCCTCGGGCCGCTCGGTGCAGGAAGGCGGCATCCAGCCGGACATCCTGGTGCCGGAGATCAGCGACGCCGATTACAAGAGCCGCCCCACCTTCCGCGAGGCGGACCTGCGCCGGCACCTGATCAACGAGGTCAAGGCCGACAACGCCGCCTTGGAGGAGGATGACAAGACCGATCCCCGCTTTGCCGCCACGCCCGAGCAGCTCAAGAAGCAAGGCATCGACGACTTCCAGCTCTATTACGCGCTGAAGACGGTGGCGCGGCTGGGCGGCGCCGCGCTGGTCGGGGGGGCGACGAAGCCGGTGCCGAAGAAGTAGGGCGGGCAGGGCCCGCGCCCCCCGTCCCGTTCGCCCTGAGCTTGTCGAAGGGCGCCCGCCATTCGTGGCGAAGGATGGCCTTCGACAGGCTCAGGCCGAACGGTTGTGGCTGCCCAACCTGCTCGCCCTCCTGCTTCCCGCCGCGCTGCTGGCGGGGGCGTGGGGATTCCAGCTGATCGGCGGGCTGCAGCCGTGCGAGATGTGCCACTGGCAGCGCTGGCCGCATTACGCCGCGCTCGTGCCCGCGGCGCTAGGCTTCGTGACGCGCGGGAGCACGCGGATGGCGCTGGTCGCGCTCGCGGCGTTGCTGGTCGCGGTCTCGGGCGCGATCGCGGTCGCGCACGCGGGCGTCGAATATCATTGGTGGAACGGCTTCACCGCCTGCACCGCCAACGCCCCGCTCGCGGGCGCCACGCCGGCCGAGCGGCTGGCCGCGTTGATGGCCCAGCCGGTCGTGCGCTGCGACGTGCCGCAATGGCAGGTCGCTGGCATATCGCTCGCGGGGTTCAACGCCCTGTTGTCTCTGGGAGGCGCGCTCGCCATCTTCCTGCTGCTGTGGAGGAGAGCGCGATGAGACCGGGTGACAGGCGCGAGAGCACCGATGCGATGATCCGCGTCGATCAGGCGGGCGAATATGGCGCGACCCGCATCTATGCCGGCCAGCTGGCGGTGCTGGGCGACCGGCACCCGGCCAGCCGCGCGATCAGCCACATGGCGCATCAGGAGGAGCGCCACCGCGCCTTCTTCGATCGCATGATGGCCGAGCGCCGCGTGCGCCCGACATTGCTTCAGCCGTTCTGGAACGTCGCCGGCTTCGCGCTGGGCGCGGTGACGGCCGCGATCGGGCCGGAGGCGGCGATGGCGTGCACCGCCGCCGTCGAAACGGAGATCGACCAGCATTACCAGGAACAGCTCGACCAGCTCGGCACCGACGACCCCGAGCTGTCGGGCGCCATCGCCGACTTTCAGGCGGAGGAGCTGGAACATCGCGACCACGCCATCGCCGCCGGCGCGGAGAACGCCTTTGGCTACCCCGTGCTGAGCGCGGTCATCCGGTTCGGCTGCAAGGTCGCGATCGCGGCGGCGAAGCGAATCTAGGAGTGGATGTGATGAGAAAGGTGCTTCTTGGTCTGACGCTCGTCGCCGCCCCGCTCGCCGCCCAGCAAGCGGCACGCCCCGGCGCGCCCGCGGCCAAGCCCGCCGTCGCCCCCGGCGAGGTCGCCAAGGGCGCGGCGATCAACGGCGTGCTGGTGCTCTACGGCAATCAGCGTTGCCCGACCGACACGAGCGGTAACGAGATCGTGGTCTGCGAGCGCCGCTCGGCCGCCGAACAGTATCGCGTCCCCAAGGAACTGCGCGAATTCCAGGTGACGCCGGAGAACGCCGCCTGGGCCGCCAAGGCGCAGGCGACGCTGAACGAGGGCACGGGCGTGAACGGCATCGGCAGCTGCTCGACGGTCGGCGCCGGCGGCCAGTCCGGCTGCTTCCTGGCACAGGCCCGCGCGGACCGGGCGGAGAACAAGGCCAGGAAGGACGCGGAGTCGCGCGTTCCCTAGCAGGGCACTCAGGCGCGGTTCCGGCGGATGCCGTTGGCGCGGTGCCAGACATAGACCGCGATCAGCAGCACCAGCACGATCCCCACGCCCAGATCGGCCCGATGGAAGAACGCCTTGAGCCGGGGGTCGCTGTTCCACCTGTCGCCGAGCGCACGGCCCACCCAGGCCAGCGCGAGACAGAAAGGCCAGGATCCCACGAAGGTATAGAGATGGAACGGCAGCAACCGCATCCGCGCGACCCCGGCGGGAAAGGCGATAAAGGTGCGGATCACCGGCAAGAGCCGCCCGACCAGCACCGCGGCCGCGCCCCAGCGCACGAAGAAGCGGTCGGCCGCGTCCAGCTCGTCCGCGCCGATCAGCAGGTAGCGACCGTACCGTTCGACGAACGGCCGCCCACCGCGCCGGCCGACTTCGTAAGCAACCATCGATCCGATGTTGCAGCCGATCGCGCCGGCGGTGGCGGCCAGCCAGATGTTGAACTCGCCCAGCGAAACCAGATAGCCGGCGAACGGCATGATAAGCTCGGACGGGAGCGGCACGCACGCGCTCTCGAGCGCCATCAGCAAGGCGACGCCTCCATAGCCGCCGCCCCGGATCACGGCGATGATGAAGCCGGCGAGCGCGGCGATGACGTGTTCGACCATGGGGCGGCGCTAGCGTGAATGGGGCGATGCCGAAAGGCCGGAACCGTCGCTCCGCCCCGCCGGTTGGGCGGGCATGATCGACATGACGCTCAACGACGGCCGCCCTATGCCCGCGCTGGGCCTGGGAACCTATAAGCTGCCCGACGCCCATGCGGCGGGCGTGGTCCGGCAGGGGCTGGATCTCGGCTATCGACTGATCGACACCGCCGCGATCTACCATAATGAGGCCGGGGTCGGCGACGGACTGCGCGGCGCCGACGCGTTCGTCACCACCAAGCTGTGGAACGCTCGGCACGGCGACGCGGCGGCGGCGCTGGACGAGAGCCTGGCGCTGCTCGGGCTCGAAGCGGTCGATCTGTACCTGATCCACTGGCCCGCCCCGCGCGAGGGCCGATATGTGGAGGCCTGGCGCGCGCTGATCGACCTACGCGACGTGGGCAAGGCGCGCTCGATCGGCGTGTCGAACTTCCTGCCCGAGCATCTCGACCGGATCATCGGCGAGACCGGGGTGACGCCCGCGGTGAACCAGATCGAACTGCACCCCAGCTTCCAGCAGCGCGACGCGCGGGCGTATCACGAGCGGCACGGGATCGTCACGCAGAGCTGGAGTCCGCTGGGCCAGGGCGGCGAGCTGCTGCGCGACCCGGCGATCGCGCGAGTGGCCGAGAAGCACGGCCGCTCGGCGGCGCAGGTGGTGCTGGCCTGGCACCTCGCCAACGGCCTGTCGGCGATCCCCAAGGCGGGCGACCCGGCGCACCTGGCCGACAACTGGGCGGCGCGGAAACTGCAGCTGGACGCGGAGGACATGGCCGCGATCGATTCGCTCGACTCGACGGATGGCCGGATCGGGCCGGACCCGCTGCGGTTCTAGCGCGTCATCGCAAGGGCGCAGACCAGTCCATCCCTTCCAGATCGGCGATCAGCCCCGGACCGGTCGGCTGCCATCCAAGCCGGATGCGCGTCACGGTGCTGGACGCGGTCATGTCGAGGCCGACGAACATGGCGAGCGAGCCGAAAGGCGCGGGCGCCTCGTCGGGAGTGAGCGAGCGGACGGAGATACCCAGCCCGGCGCCGATCGCGACCTCGGTGACGTGGGCGGACACGCCCTTCGCGCTCGCCAGCTCGATCAGGGGCGAGATCAGCCCCTGCTTCACCGTATCGTGGACCCTGCGGCAGGCGGACCACCGCGACCTACGCGCCCTTGGTCCGCCCTTGGTCGCCACCGCCTCGCCCGCCAGTTCCGAAGCGATGCGTGAGTTCGAGGGGTCGAGGTTGAGCACCTCCTCCGTCGCGGGCTGGCCTTGCCCGCGCTCGCCGATGCCGGTGCCCGACGTGATCAGGAACGGCTTGTCGGTGCCGGCGAGCGCATCGCTCATTGCCGCGATGACGCGCCCGTCCTTCTCGTAATTTCACTGGATCGCGCATGGCCGCCGAGACGTCCACCAAGCTGGGCACCTTGTTTGTGCGACCGCGGTCCGCCTCGACCTGGCCGCGCTGAGCTTCTCCGGCAATAGGCGGCGCACACCGGGGCTGCGCTGCGAAGAAGTCGCACAGCGGTCGATACCAGCCCCACTTGGTACACTTGGCTGGAACAGGGGCGCGGCGGAGCGCCGTCGGCGGACTTGCTCGACCGGATTGCCCGCGGGCTGATGCTGACCGAGCCGGAGCGCGAGCACATGTTCATGCTCGAACTGGGCCGCCCGCCCGAACCCCGCTACCGCGCAGCCGACGGGGTAAGCCCGCGGCTGCAGCGCGTGCTCGACGCGCTCACGCTGAGCCCCGCGATCGTGAAGACGCCGACCTGGGACGTGGTGGCATGGAATCGCGCGTGCGCGCGGCGTCGGAGGACCGGCAAGCGGTCGCACGCTATGTCGTGGGCGCGTTTCGCGCCGATGTGGCGCGCGCAGGCGCGGACCAGGCATCGGCGCGGGTGGCGCAAGAGCTGTGCCGGACCAGCGCCGATTTCGCACGGCTCTGGCGCGACAACGAGGTCGCGGCGCCCGGCGAGGGCGTGAAGCGGCTGCTTCATTCGCAGGCCGGCTGGTCGAGCTGGAGTTCTCGGCTTTCGCGGCCGATCGCCGGCCCGAGCTGGGGATGATCGTCTATGATCCCGCGGACCCGGGCCGACGCGGCAGGTCGCGGCGCTGGTGGACGCCTACGTCCCGGCCTAGGCGGCTTCCAGCACGGCCCTGACGCGCCGCAGGTCCTCGACGAACTGGCCGAACTCGTCCTCCGCCCGCGCGCGGTCGTCGATGCGGAGCAGGTAGGAGGGGTGGACGGTGATCCACGCCTCGCCGCCATCGGGCAGGGTCATCGCGCGGCCGCGTTCCTTGCCGATGGTCATGGCCTTGCCGAACAGCGAGCGCGCGGCAGTGGCGCCGAGCGCGATGGTCACCTGCGGCTTGATCAGCATCTGCTCCTGCTCGATCCACCACCGGCACGCTTCGATCTCGCCAGTGCCGGGCTTGGAATGGATGCGCCGCTTGCCGCGCTGTTCGTACTTGAAGTGCTTCACCGCGTTAGTGACATAGACGCGCGCCCGGTCGATCTCGGCCGATGCCAGCGCGCGGTTGAACACCTGCCCCGCCGGACCGACGAACGGGTGACCGGCCAAATCCTCCTGATCGCCCGGCTGCTCGCCCACGAACATCAGCCGGGCATCGACCGGTCCTTCGCCGAACACGGTCTGCGTCGCGGGCTTGTAGAGCGGGCAGCGGGTGCAGGCCATCGCCTCTTCCTTGAGCGCGTTCCATGCCGCCTGGCTGTTGCCGCCGATGCCATCATTTCTTGAACTCCGTGCGGTCTCGATCATCTTCACCTCCCGCGCTTGGGCGCCCGCGATCAACTGCGGCACCAACGCGGTCTCGGGCATGTTTTTCCAGTACTTTCGCGGCATCTCCTTCAGCATCGCGCCGACCTTGACGCGCGCGGGATTGAAGATGCTGGCGTAGTAAGTCTTCCAGACCTCCTCGGTGGGATCGCCGTCCGGCGCGTCGGCTTTGGTCGCGCCCGGGCCTTCGCTCAGCGCTTGCCCGTCCCAGTGCAGCGACACGTGCGGCGTCAGGATCGACCAGCGCATCGACGTGAACCGGTTGACGAAGAACGCGGCATTAGCGCGGACGATGTGGTGTTCCGGCTCGAACCAGGCGACGTAGCGGCTACCCTCGCTGTCCCGCACCTCGCGGAAGCGCAAGAACGCGCGCATCTTGTGGATGTCGCGGCGGACCCCCTTGGCGATGGTGTCGAGGCGGCGGACGAGCGGGTCGGCGCGGTCCTCCATCAGCCCGGGCTCGCGACGCAGGCGGGTGAGGAGCGTGTAGAGCAGTGTAAAGCGTTCGGGATCGGCGGCGAGCACGACATCGCGGGCGAGGTCGATGAACGGGCGCGGGACGGAGAAGCCCGAGCCGGTCGGCGCCTCATGCGCCACCGTCTCGCCCGCGAACAGATCGACCGGATCCGAGCCGACCTGCCAGACGACGTCATCGGGCGGCACCTCGGCGGCAGCGAGCGCGCGCGCGGCGTCGCGCCACGCATCGAAGTCGTCGGGCGCGGGCAGCGTCGCGACGCGCATCAGGCGGCGAACAGCTCCAGCTGCTGCTTTTTC
Organism: uncultured Sphingomonas sp.; assembly: GCA_964247925.1. Taxonomy (GTDB): domain Bacteria; phylum Pseudomonadota; class Alphaproteobacteria; order Sphingomonadales; family Sphingomonadaceae; genus Sphingomonas. The sequence continues at coordinate 12,399 of CAXTWJ010000011.1, read as the reverse complement.
GGCGCGACCAGCGGCTTGAGCTCGGCGCGATCGATCAGTGCCGTGGGACGCCAATCGTCGGTGACGATGAAGGGTCGCAGCTTGGCGACGGACACGGTCAGCCGCGCGACATCGTCGAGGCGCAGCCGGCGCCAGCGGCGGCTGGTCAGGATGCTGCCCACGGCCTTTACCCCCAGCCCCGGCACGCGCAGCAGCTCATCGCGCGGGGCACGGTTCACATCAACGGGGAAGCGCTCGCGGAACTTGAGCGCCCATGCCAGCTTGGGGTCGATATCCAGCGGCAGCATTCCCGTCGCGTCGTCGGCGGCGGCGACCACCTCGTGCGGCTGATAGTCGTAGAAACGCATCAGCCAGTCGGACTGGTACAGCCGGTGCTCGCGCATCAGCGGCGGGCGCTGCAGCGGCAGCACGGCGGAGGCGTCGGGGATGGGGCTGAACGCGGAATAATAGACCCGGCGCAGACCGAATCGGTCGTAAAGCGACGACGCGCGGATGACGATGTCGCCGTCGTTCGCCGCGTCCGCGCCGACGATCATCTGCGTCGATTGCCCCGCCGGCGCGAAGCGGGGCGCCGACCTGTATTTGCGCGTCGCGTCCGTGTTGTCGGCGATGGCCGCCGTGTTCGCCGCCATCGCGTCCTCGATGCGTGGCGCCGACTTTTCGGGCGCCAGGCGGGTCAGCCCGGCGACGGTGGGCAGCTCGACGTTGATCGACACGCGGTCGGCATACAGCCCTGCCTGGTGCGTCAGCTCGGGATCGGCGTCCGGAATGGTCTTGAGGTGGATGTAGCCGCGGAAATGATGGTCCTCGCGCAAGGAGCGCGCGACCTCGACCAGCTGCTCCATCGTGTAGTTGGACGAGCCGATGATCCCAGACGACAGGAACAGCCCCTCGATGTAATTTCGCTTGTAGAACGCGATCGTGAGGTCGACGACCTCCTTCGCGGTGAACCGCGCGCGGCGGACGTTCGAGCTCTTGCGGTTGATGCAGTAATGGCAATCGAAAATGCAGCTGTTGGTCAGCAGGATCTTGAGCAGGCTGATACAGCGACCGTCGGGCGCGTAGGCGTGGCAGATGCCCATGCCTTCCGTCGAACCCAGTGCCTTGCCCCCTCCCGCCGCATCGCGCGAGTTGCGCTTGGCCGTGCCTGACGAAGCGCAGGACGCATCGTATTTGGCTGCGTCGGCCAGGATCGCCAGCTTTTGTCGAGTGTCGAGCTGCGCCATGTGTTCCAGATACGTTCCCCCACGCATGGGTTCAACCCGCGAGGGCAGCTCGCTAATGCGCTGATTACGCGCGTGATTAACATTTTTGAGTAACATAGGTTGTCGAGCATGTCATATGTCGCGGATGTCATGTTCGTCCAAGAGCCGGCTCGAGCGGTTGCGTCAGCATCAGGATACGGCGCTGGCGATCATGCGCGGAGGCGAGGCGCTGCTGCGCGATCCGTCGCGCGACACGGCCGCGCTGGCCCGGGCACGCTGGGCGCTGATGCGGGTGCTGGGCGCCTATCAGCTGTTCAAGCATCGCGAGATTTTCGATCCCGCGATCGCCGGCACGGTGCTCGGGGATGCGCGGCGCGCCGCGCGCATGAAGGCGGCATGCACGGCGATAGGCGAAGACTTCAAAGGCTATGTCGCCAAGTGGAGCGGCACGGACGTGCTCGCGCAGTGGCACCTCTACCAGCCGGCGGCGCTGAAGATGATCGAACAGCTGCGGAGCCACATCGCGCGCGAACGGGCGGAGATCACGGCGCTGCTGGAGAATTGATCCGTTCGGCATCCGGCGTGTCTTGCGGGTGCTCCTTTCCGGCACCGTAGAGTAAGGACCAGGGGCGTCAGGCGCCGGCCCGCTTGAGTGCCTTCTCCACATCGGCCCAGCCGATACCGTCGACCTTGGCACCGTTGACGAGCAGCGTCGGGGTGCCGGTGACGGTGCCGTCGCCGCCGCGCTTCTGGGTCACCGCCGTCAGCGCGTCGATGGTCTTCTGGTCGCCGAGGCACTGACGACCCTTCGCCTCGGGGAGGCCACGCTGCTTCATGAAATCGATGCCGCCGATCGCCTGCGTCCAGTTCGCGATCATCTGCGTGGGCGTGCCCCGTTGCAAGGTCTGCTGCTGCGTAGGCGTCAGCGCCGCCATCTTTTGGTTCATCGCGTCCTGGTTGGCGTAATTCTGTTCCAGGATGGGGAAGAAGGCGGACGGATCGACGCAGCGCGCCAGCACCGCGAGGCCGAGCTCGCCGGGCCCGTGGATGAGGAAATCGCGGAACTCGAACGAGACCTTTCCGCTCTTGACGTAGGTGTTGGTGAGCGGCTGATACGCCTCCGTCGCGAAGGCCTTGCACGCCGGGCACAGCCGCGCGCCGTATTCGACCAGCTTGATCGGCGCCTGCGGATTGCCGAGCAGATAGCCTTCGTCGGTCTTGGCGACGGTCTGCGTCCAGTCCTGCCCGGCGGGCGCGGCGACGGCCTGGACGGGCGCGGCCTGGGGCGTGTCGCCACCCTTGCTCCCGCACGCGGCGAGGAACAGGGCGAGCAGCAGGGCGGTGATGAGCCTCATGGTTACTCCGGGTCAGCGCGCACCGGCGGCGCGCAGCAGGGGTTGCAGGGTGGCCCAGGTCGTCGTGGGCGGCAGGGCTTTCCCGTCAAGGAAGAAGGACGGGGTCGAACTGACGGGAGCGTCCTGCGTCATCTTCAGGATGCGATCGACCTCGCCCGCGTCGGCGAAGCAGCGGGTCACGGCGGCAGGTTGCAGGCCGCGCGCGACGAGGAGGCTGGTCAACCCGGCGCCGTCGGCGACCGCGCGCAGCTGCGCCAGCCGGGGATAAAGCGCGACGCGCTGGTTGTTCGCCTCGATCCAGTCGCTGCCGCGCGGCACCCACTCGCCCTGGTGCTGGAACAGCAGGTCCGTAGTCGCGGCGAAGCCGCGCGGTCCCGTGCAGCGCGCCAGCACCGCAGCGGCGAGGTCGAGCGGCGAAAAGATGAAATGGCGGTACTCGACGCTGACGGAACCCGAGTGGACCATCCTCGCCTTGAGCACGGGCGCGGATTCGGCCGCGAAATGGGCGCAATGCGGGCAGGTGTAGCTGAAGTACTCGACCAGCTTCACGCGCGCCGCCGGGTTGCCAACGACATAGGCGCCGGCCGATGTCTGGCGCGCGACGGTGCTCCAGTCGCGGGCAGGAGCGGCGGCGAGCAGCAACAGGCTCAGGAACGACAGCAGCCAGCGCATGTCAGCCGATCCTGGGCATCCCGCTGGTCGCCGCGACACCGGCGGCGAGCGACTCCAGCACCGCGCGCAGCTCCGGGTCGGCGATGGCGGTCAGCCCCCGCCCCATCTCCACCGGCACGGGCCCCAGCGAAGGCGGTGCGCGCCGCGGCTCGCGCGCAGCTATCTCGCCTTGGCGGATCTGGACGCGCGCCACGGCGGTGTAGCCGAAAAAGCGGTTCACCCGCTCGGCGATCTCGGGCGTGATATGCTGCATCATCGGCGCGTGCGCGCCCTTCACGACCAGGGTGAGCGTACCATCCGCCTTCTGCCCCGGCGGGAAGCGGAGCGACTCGGGCGCGCTGACGCTCGCCCAGCGTTCGCCCACGATCTCCGGCCAGCGGCTCACGATCGCCGACTGGACGAAGCCAAACCGGCGGAACGCCGCGCCGCCGATCGCGGGCAGCAGCTCCGCCACCGCGCGGCTGCGATTCGCGCGCGGCTGCTCGGGCTGAGGCTGGCGCGGTCGCTTGCTCACGGGAACGTCCATGCCATAGCCGCCCCGTGCCCGCCAACCCGCTATCCATCGCCGACCGATTACTGGCTTGGTACGACGCGCATCGCCGCGACCTGCCATGGCGCGCGAAGCCGGGCGAGGTGACCGACCCATACCGGGTGTGGCTGTCGGAAATCATGCTGCAGCAGACCACCGTCGCGACGGTGCGGCCCCGGTTCGAGGCGTGGGTGGCGCGCTGGCCGACGCTGGCCGCTTTGGTGGCGGCGGACGAGGCGGAGGTGATGAGCGCCTGGGCCGGGCTGGGCTATTACGCCCGGGCGCGCAACCTGGTCCGCGCGGCGCGGGTGGTGGTCGCCGACCATGGCGGCGCCTTCCCCTGGACGGAGGCCGAGCTGCGGCGCCTGCCCGGGCTGGGCGACTATACCGCGGCGGCGGTGGCGGCGATCGCCTTCGGGCAACGCGCGGTGGTGGTGGACGCGAATGTCGAGCGCGTCGTCGCACGACTCCACGCGATAGCGACGCCGCTCCCAGCCGCGCGGCCTGCGATCCGGGCGAAGGCCGATGCCCTCACGCCGGACGCGCGCGCAGGCGATTTCGCGCAGGCGACCATGGACCTGGGCGCGACAATCTGCACGCCTCGCAGTCCGCGTTGCCTGCTCTGCCCGTTGCGGGAGCAATGCGACGGCTACCGGACCGGCGAGCCGGCGCGGTTCCCGGTCAAGCCAGCCAAGCGGGCCAAGCCGCGGCGATACGGCACGATTTTCTGGCTGAAGGTGGGTGGGCAGGTGCTGCTGGTGCGCCGACCGGATCGGGGCCTGCTCGGCGGGATGCGGGCGCTACCGACCGGGCCGTGGGTTAACGAAGCGCCTGGGCTCGCGGGCGCGCCGGTGGCGGCGGACTGGCGCTTGCTCGACGCGACGATCGCGCACGGGTTCACGCATTTCGACCTGCAACTCGCGCTGGCCGTCGCGACGGCGCCAGCCCATGCCGAAGCAGGTGGCGAGTGGTGGCCAGTGGACGACCTCGCGGCGGCGGGGCTGCCGACGCTGTTCGCGAAGGTAGCCGAGACGATAGGGAGAGAGCGATGAAGCGGATCATGGGCGCGGCACTGATTCTGGCCATCGGCGGGTCGGCGCTGGCGGGACAGACGCAGCCCCGGCCGCAGCCGGCGATGCCGCGCCCGCGCGTGCCGATCCCGGCGAGCGCGCTGCTGCCGGGAACGCAGGCGCTGTTCGACGGCTATGTCCGCGACGGCAAGATGCCGGGCATCGTCGGCGCGTTCGGGGTCGGCGACCTGCCGACGCTGTATGTCGGCGCCGGGCGCATCGCGGACGCGTCGACCGCGCCGGCGGCCGACGCCGACTCGCTGTGGCGGGTCTATTCGATGACCAAGCCGATCACCGCCTTCGCCGCCATGCTGTTGATCGAGCAGGGCAGGCTCCGGCTCGACCAGCCGGTGAGCGACTTCTTCCCCGGCTTCGGGCATATGCAGGTGCTGACCAGCCCCGACACCAGCCTCGCGGCCGTGCCGGCACGGCACCCGATCCTGATCCGCAACCTGCTGACCCACACCGCCGGCCTCGGCTACAACATCATCACCACCGGCCCGCTGCTCAAGCGGTACGAGCAGCTCGGCATCCTGCCGGGCGCGGTCAATCGGGAGATGGAGGCACAGATGCGCCCCGTCCGGCCCGCGACGCTGCAGCAGTTCGCCGAACGGGTCGCGACGCTGCCGCTGATCGCGGAGCCGGGGACGAAATGGAGCTATTCGATCGGCCTCGACGTGATGGGCGCGGTGGTCGAGAAAGCGGCGGGGATGCCGTTCGACCGGTTCGTCAACACCCGCATCTTCCGGCCGTTGGGCATGACGTCGAGCTACTGGACGGTGCCGGCCGGCGAGGCGGGGCGGCTGGCGACCAACTATGCGTGGATCGCCGACAAGCGCGTCCCCGCCGACCCGGGCGCGACCTCGGTGTGGCTGCAGCCGCCCAGCTTCCCCTATGGCGGCGCGGGGCTCGTGATGTCGGCGCGCGACTACGACCGCTTCCTGCATATGCTCCAGGACGGCGGCGCGCTGGAGGGAGTCAGGCTGGCGAAGCCGGAAACGGTGGCGCTGATGATGTCCAACCTGCTGCCCGCGGGCGTCACGTTCGGCGGCATCGGGGGTACGACGGGAGGGACGCAGGCCAGCGTGCGGATGGGCTATGGCGCGGGCGGGTCGGTCTATCTCGCCGACGGGCCGGGCGGCTATCCGGGCAAGGGCACCTATGGCTGGGGCGGCGCGGCGGGCACCGTCGCCTGGGTCGATCCGACGCGCCACTCGCGCGGCACGATCATGGTCAACTATTTCCCGGCCGACAAATGGCCGGTTCGGCAGGAGACGGTGCGGGCGCTGGCCCAGGATGCGGCGCGGTTCGGCCGGTGATCGCGCCCGGTTTCACCGGCGGCACGCTGGACCGCGCCGACCGGCTGCGCCACGACCCGGAGGCGCTGGCGGCCGTCACGGACTGGCGGGCACGTCTGCTGCGGCTGGGGCCGGGATACGAGCCGCAGGTCGATGACGCCGGCCGGCTCGGCTGGACGAGCCTGGCCGACGCGCCCGACGGTGCCGAGCTGCTGCTGCTCGGCCTAGGCGCCAGTGAAGACGGGGGCGGCCGCGCGCATTTCGCCGCGATCGCCGGAGAGGTGGGCGGGATGCCGTTCCGCTCGCCACGGTTGATGGCGGCGCTGGACGCCATGGCGCCGGGCGAGGCGGCGACCTGGGCGGCGGCGCGCGCGGTGCTGGACTGGCACGCGCGCCACCGGTTCTGCGCGAACTGCGGGACGCCAACGGCGCCGTTCCGCGCCGGCTGGGGCCGGCTGTGCCCCAATTGCGCGACCGAGCACTTCCCGCGCACCGATCCGGTCGTGATCATGATCGCGGAGCATGACGGCCGCGCGCTGCTGGGCCGGCAGCCGAGCTGGCCCGCCGGCCGCTATTCGGCGCTCGCCGGCTTTCTGGAACCGGGCGAGTCGGTCGAGGAGGCGGTCCGGCGCGAAATCGGCGAGGAAGCGGGGGTCTCCGTCGGCCCGGTCCGCTACATCGCCAGCCAGCCCTGGCCCTTCCCGTCGCAGCTGATGATCGCCTGCGTGGCACAGGCCACCGACGACGCGATCACGCTCGACCGCCATGAGCTGGAAGACGCGATCTGGGTGCCGCGCGACGCCGTCCGCGCCGTGCTGGCGGGCGGGCCCGGTCCGTTCATCGCGCCGCCGCCCTATGCCATCGCGCATACGCTGCTGACCGTCTGGGCGGAGGGAACCTGAACCCCCGGTCGATGCGTTTGATACAAGTTTTTAGGCGTCTCTCTCGCCCCGGAGTGTCCCAGTGCCCATCACCATCAATGGTCAGGCGTTCGATCCGCCCGGCGACGCCCGCGTCTCGCTGCTCGACTATCTGCGCGAGCATCTGGACCTGCACGGCACCAAGAAGGGCTGCAACCAGGGCGCGTGCGGCGCCTGCACCGTGCTGGTCGATGGCGACCGCGTGCTGAGCTGCCTGGGGCTGGCGGTGCAGTATGAGGGCCGGCGGGTGACCACGATCGAGGGGCTGAGCCCTGACGGGTCGCTCCACCCGCTGCAGCAGGCGTTTATCGAGCATGACGGGTTCCAGTGCGGTTATTGCACGCCCGGCCAGATCTGTTCGGCGGTCGGCATGGTCGCGGAAGCGGAGCGTGGGGTGCCCAGCCATGTGAGCGCGGACCTGACCGCCGGCCATGTCGAGCTGACCCGCGAGGAGCTGCAGGAGCGGATGAGCGGCAATCTGTGCCGCTGCGGCGCATATAACGGCATCATCGAGGCGATCACGGAGACGGTGGCGACGGAGCGCGAGACCGCCCGGGAGCTGGCGGCATGACCCCCTTCACCTACACCCGCGCGCACGACGCGGCGGAAGCCTTGCGGCTGGCCGGCGGTGGCGCGCGCTATCTCGGCGGCGGCACCAACCTGGTCGATCTGTTGCGCGAGACGGTGGAGACTGCCGATACGCTGGTCGATGTCACCGGGCTGCCGGGCGGGATCGAAGAGACCGACAACGGCGGTCTGCGGATCGGGGCGGAGGTCCGCAATACGGCACTGGCCGAGCACCGTGCGGTCCGGGCACGCTACCCGGTACTGGCGCGCGCGATCCTGGCGGGCGCGTCGGCGCAGATCAGGAACATGGCGACGGTCGGCGGCAACCTGCTGCAGCGGACCCGCTGTACGTATTTCTACGACAACGAGGGCTCGCGCTGCAACAAGCGCGTGCCGGGCCAGGGTTGCGACGCGATCGACGGGTTCAACCGCATCCACGCGATCCTGGGCGCGTCCGAGCAGTGCATCGCGACGCATCCGTCCGACATGGCCGTCGCGATGGCGGCGCTGGACGCGACCGTGCACACGCGTGGGAGCGGCGGCGAACGGAGGCTGCCGCTGACCGAGCTGCACCGCCTGCCCGGCGAGCACCCGGAGATTGAGACGGTGCTGGAGCCGGGCGAGTTGATCACCGCGGTGGAGCTGCCCCCGCTGCCGCTCGCCGCCATCTCCACCTATCGCAAGGTGCGCGACCGCGCCTCCTACGCCTTCGCGCTGGTCTCCGTCGCGGCGGCGCTGGAGGTGGACGGCGGCACGGTGAAGGATGTCCGCCTCGCGCTGGGCGGCGTCGCGCACAAGCCGTGGCGCGCGACAAAGCTGGAGGCGGCGCTGCGCGGCCGGCCGGCGACCCCCGACAGCTTCCGCGCGGCCGTCGAGGCGGAGCTCGCCGACGCGCGCACCCATGAACACAACGCGTTCAAGCCCGAGCTGGCGCGGCGCACCATCGTCGCCACGCTCGCCGAGCTGGCCGGAGTCGCCCAATGAACCCCGTCGAGGAAGCCAAGGTCGTCGCGCAGACGGCCATGCACGAGATCATGGCCAAGCTGGTGCCGCTGGCACCCGACAGCTGGATGCCGGGCGGCGCACCCGACCCGCTGATCGCGCACAAGCACGGGCTGATCGGCAAGGCCGTCTCGCGCCGCGACGGGCCGCTCAAGGTCCAGGGCGCGGCGCCGTTCGCCGCCGAGCGCAACATGGACGGCATGGTCTTCGCCGCGCTCGCCTATTCCACGATCCCGCGCGGCCGCATCGCCGCCATCGACGCCCGCGCGGCGGAGGCGGCGCCCGGCGTGGTCGCGGTGATGACGCACTTGAACGCGCCGCGCATGAAGCAGCCCGCCGTGTTCGGGACCAGCCCCACCGCGGCCGGCCCCGCCGACCTGCCGATCATGCAGGACGACCGCATCCACTGGAACGGCCAGCCGGTCGCGGTGGTGCTCGCCGAGACGCAGGAGCAGGCGGACCACGCCAAGTCGCTCCTGCGCGTCACCTACGCGGCCGAGGACTCCACCACCAGCTTCGCCAAGGCCAAGGCGGCGGGCACCGAACCCGCCACGTTCCAGGGCGAGCCGCTGAAGAACAGCAAGGGCGACGCGGAGGCCGCGCTGGCGGCGGCGCCGCACAAGGTGGACAACATCTATCGCACGCCACGCCACAACCACAACCCGATCGAGCTGCACGGCGCGACGATCGGCTGGTTCGGCGACGAGCTGCACGTCCATGACGCCAGCCAGCTGGTCACCATGGCGGCCGCGACGATCGCGGGCGTGTTCGACCTGAAGCCCGAGCAGGTGCGCGTCACCTCGCCCTATGTCGGCGGCGGATTTGGCAGCAAATGTCTGTGGGACCATCAGATACTGGGTGCGGCGGCCGCCAGGATGGTGGGCCGGCCGGTCCGCATCGCCTTGTCGCGCGAGGGCGTTTACCGCGTGGTCGGCGGCCGCACGCTGACCGAGCAGCGTGTGGCGCTGGGCGCGACCGATGACGGGCACTTCACCGCGCTGATCCACACGGGCACGGTCGCGATGAGCCCGCACAACCAGATGCCCGAGCCGTTCATTCTGGGCAGCCGCGCCAGTTACGCGGCCGATGCGATCCATCTGGACGTGGAAACGGTGCAGATGAACATGCTCGCCAACACCTTCATGCGCGCGCCGGGCGAGGCGGTGGGCACGTTCGCGATGGAGTCGGCGATCGACGAGCTGGCGCACCGGATCGGCATCGACCCCGTCGAGCTGCGCATCCGGAACGAGCCGGACAAGGACCCGACCTCCGGCCTCGACTTCTCGTCGCGCCATATCGTCGAGGCCTGGCGGCAGGGCGCGGCGAAGTTCGGCTGGGATGAGCGCGTCGCGACGCCCGGCGCGCGGCGGGAGGGCGAGTGGCTGGTCGGCATGGGCTGCGCCGGCGGCACCTATCCCTATTACCGGATGCCCGGCAGCGCGGCGCGGATCACGCTGACCCGGGACGGGCACGCGACGGTGGAGGTCGCCGCGCACGAGATGGGGATGGGCACCGCCACCACCACCGCGATCGTCGCGGCCGAGCGGCTGGGCCTGCCGCTCGATCAGGTGGAGGTCGCGTATGGCGATTCGCTCATCCCCGGCGCGATCCTGGCGGGCGGCTCGCAGCAGACGGCCGCGATCGGCGCCGCCGTGATCGCCGCGCATCGCGCGCTGGTGAAGGAACTGATCAAGCTCGCAGGAAACGACTCGCCGCTCGCCGGCCTGTCGGCGGACGAGGTCGGGTGCGAGGACGGTGCGCTGGTCAAGCTGGACGACCCGGCACGGCGCGAACGCTACAGCTCCATCCTGGGCCGGGCGCAGCGCGAGGCGGTCACCGTCGCCGAACAGGCGTCGCAGCCGATGGAAACGATGCACTGGTCGATGCACTCCCATAGCGCGCTGTTCTGCGAGGTGCGCGTCAACACGGTGACGGCCGAGACGCGCGTCAGCCGTTTCCTGGGCGCGTTCGACTGCGGGCGCATCCTGAACGCGAAGACCGCGCGCTCGCAATTCCGGGGCGGGATCATCATGGGGCTGGGCCTGGCGCTGATGGAAGAAACCGAGTTCGATGAGCGCAACGGGCGGATCATGAACCCCAGCCTGGCCGAGTATCACGTGCCCGTGCACGCGGACGTTCCCGACATCGACGTGATCTGGACCGACATCGCCGACCCGCACACACCGATGGGCGCGCACGGCGTCGGCGAGATCGGCATTACCGGCGTCGGCGCGGCGGTGGCGAACGCGATCTTCAACGCGACTGGTGCGCGCGTCCGCGATGTGCCGATCACGCTGGACAAGGTGCTGGGCGGCTTACCGCCGCGCTAACCACGTCGCGCAACGGCGCGGGCAGCTTTAGCCGCTAGCGCGCGGGTCATGTCGCGAGCCGCGCCCTTGCCTGCCAGCCATTCCACCGACCTGCGCGGCGCGCCACGCCAGAAGGTGTTCCTGCCTGCCGAGATGCGGGGAGGAGAGGGCACAAGCCGCGTCCACCTGCTCAACCTGTCGGCCGCCGGCACGCTGGTGCATGGCCCGGCGGAGCCCGTCATCGGCGCCATCGTCCAGCTGCGCTACGAGGCGGCGATATGGTTCGGTCAGGTTGTGTGGACCGCGCAGAAGCGTTTCGGCGTCGCGCACCTGGCGCCGCTCAGCGCCGACGCGATCGATACACTGGTGACGGGCTGCGGCGGCTAGAGAAGTGCGGCGATGTCGGCCGGGCGGCCGTGGCGGCGCAGTTCCACCGTGACCTGGGGTGAGTCGCCGGCCTCGGCGCGACCGAGCAGCTCGCCCAACGCCACCGTCGTCCCCACGCGCACGCCCAGCTGGCCCAGCCCGGTCAGCAGCGTGCTCCAGCCATCGCCATGGTCGATGACGACGATCGCGCCATAGCCCCGGAACCGGCCGGCATAGCGGACGATGCCCCCTGTCGGGGCCCTGACCGGCGCGGCGGGGGCGACGGCGAACGTCAGCCCGCGCGCGCGCACCCCGGCGCCCGAGATCTCGCCCAAGCCGGTGACCAGCGTGCCTGCAACGGGCAATCGATAGGCGTTCGGGACCCGGGGAGGCGCGATGGCACCCGGCGCGAGCGGGCGCGGCAAGGGACCCGGCAACCCGACCAGGTCGGCGGCGGTCGCCGTCCCCTCGCCCTGTTCGGCCATGCGATCGACCAGGTCGCGCGCCTGTTCGCCCAAGGCCAGCGCGCGGTCCGATTCGACCAGCGCCCCCTGCCCCAGCGCGCGCGCCTGGCCGCGATGCCCGGCCTCCAGCTGCGCCAGCGCGAGGCGGCGCCGTTCCAGGTCCGCGCGACCGTTGCGAAGCGCGCGCGCCGCCAGCTCGGCGTCCGCCTGCAATCGCCGGGTCGCGGCCAGCTCTGCCCGTACGCCGGCGGTCCTGGCGCGCATCACGGGCAGCGCGGTGCCGAGCACGGCGTGGACATGGACCAGGTCATCGACGGAACCGGACTGCGCGATCGCGGCGATCGTGGGACGACGCGCCAGTCCGGTCAGCGCCGCGAGCAGCCGTGCGATGGGCGCCTGCGCCGCGGCGAGCCGGTCGCGTTCGACCGCCTGGGCCTGTGTCACCAGCGCGACCCGGGCCTCTGCGGCGCGCACCGCGGCCGCGGCCGCCTCCACACGGCTGCCGAGCGCACTCTCCTGCGCGCGCGCGCGGGCCGCGGCATCCTGCTCGCGCGCGGCCGCGACGGTCAGTTGTTGAGCGCGTGCAGCGGCGGCGGCGGCGGCGCGCGTCGCCTGCGCGACGCGGGCGCGCGCATCGATGGG
>CAXTWJ010000010.1:18795-20849 GCA_964247925.1 uncultured Sphingomonas sp. | reverse complement strand
CCACGGAGGAGGGGACGAGGCGGGCTACCAGCGCCGGCGTCCGCAGCACGCCGGCGACGGTCAGTGCGGCGAGACAGGTGAAGCCGGCGACGGCGGGCCACAGCCCGAACCGATCAACCAGCCGCCCGTAACGCTGCTGCCGCGGCAACCTGGCCGCGAGCGCGCCGGGGCCGTCCGGAAACCCGATCCGCCAGCCGGGGACGCCGGTCAGCCCATAGCTGATCGGGCCGGTGCCGGCCTCATTCGCGTGGAGCTGCGCCCAGGCGAACGGCCCGGTCTCGGCCGTGCCATCCGTCAGCCGGAACGCATCGCCATCGTCGAGCAGGATGGCGCGGTGCTTCTGCGCGGTCCGGCCATCATAGTGCCAGACCGCGACATCGTCAGATGGCGCCGACGTCGCCTCGGGCGTGCTCAGAACGCCCCCACATCGAATGCGTCCAACAGTCCCTCGCCCTGGCCGGGCTCGCGCGTGGCGGACTGGGTCAGGTCGTCCAGTACCACGTCGCCATAAGCCTGCGCGTGACGGACGAAGAAGACCCAGTTGCGATAGGGCGCGAAGATGTAGCCGATCCCCAGCGTCACGATCACCAGCCCGACATTGCCGAGGTAAAGCCGGATGAAGGCTTTCGTCCGGGCGGTGAAGCCGAACTCGAGCCCGCCCAGCCTCAGCGTGCCGACCGCTTCACGGAAGAAGGCCGAATAGTAGATCAGCGCGACGATGCCGAGCACGCCGAAGAAGAAGGCATAGAAGGCCAGTCCCGCCAGAGCCAGCAGCACGATCAGCCCCGGCCCGGGCGTTCGGCCCGGCCCGAACCCGCCGCTCAGAAAGCCGAGGCCGCCGATCACGGCCATGAGCAGCACCGCGCCAACGGTGAGAATGATTGGCAGGGCGTAGAAGATCAGGAAGCGGCCGAAAATGGGGCGCCAGCGCGCCTCCGCGCGGAAGCGCATCGGGCCGAAGCTCATCGCGCCCCAGCGCCGGTTCCACAGCGTCGTCATCGACCACGGAACCATCAGGCCAAGCGTGAGATAGCCGACCAGCGAGCGCCAGAAATACTGAAAGCCGAACGCGAAACCTTGATCGTCGCTGCCGCCGCGGATGCCATGCCAGAAGGTGCGGCTGAGCCGGTAGCGCAGCGCGCGGAAGATCGCGACGCCGACCAGATAAAGGAGCAGCAAGTACAGCACGAGGCCGATCAGCCCCGCCGCGCCCTGATGTCCGCGCATCAGCACGCCCTGGAAGATCAGGTTAATCGCTCCGAACGGCAGCACGAACAGGAAGAACGCCATGATCTTGCCGATGAACAGCTCCAGCCCCGTGCCCGTATAGTCCAGCCGATCATCGATGAAGCGGGTGCGGCTCCAGAGATATCGCCGCGTCCGCGTCTTGGCCCAGGATGAGTAGATCGACAGCGTCACGATGTTGAGCAGCAGGTTGGTGAACGCGATCGGCGCGTATTCCTGCCAGGTGCCGGAAAAGCCGAAGGCGCTCTCGCTCCCGGCGGCATTGTTGTCCATGTGCTCAACCCCCGTTTCGCCCATCGAAGCGCGAACGGGATCGGACGTCAACCGTCCGCGCGTGCCCGCCGTGCCTCAGATGACGTATTCGACCGTCATCATCTGCGCCTGCGCCGCGCGGGCGGCGGCGCGTTTCGCGACCAGCTGGTCGTGGAGCTCGCGCACCGTGTCGCTGCCCGTCGTCTTCCAGGCGAAGGGCAGGACGGCGTGCGCCATGCAGGCCAGGCCACCGCGCGTCAGGCGCCAGCCGAAGCTGCCCGCCACGCCCATGTGCTGCCAGTAGCTCTCGCCGACGGAGGCCGGGTGATCGAGGAAGAGGCGGCGCAGCATGGTGGGTACTCCGGTTCGGCCTGGCGACATTAACGCCTGCGTAACGCCTCGACCATCCCCGCCGCGAGCTGGCTCAACGTGTCGTCGCGCGCGCCCATGACGACGATGCGGTCGCCGGGCCGCGCGGAGGCGACGAGCGCGGTGGCGGCCCCCGCCCGGTCGGGGATGTGGCGCGCCGGCCGGCCCAGCAGCGCAGTGTCGGGGGG
>CAXTWJ010000010.1:10659-18785 GCA_964247925.1 uncultured Sphingomonas sp. | reverse complement strand
TTGCTGATCCTCGCCCTGATCGTGACGTGGAGCGTGGCGGTGGCGAGCGCGTCGCTGCCGACCTCGCGCGCGACGGTGCCCCCGAAATAGGCGGGGTCGGGAACGACGAGCACATCGTCCGCCGCCATCCCGGTCGCGAAGGCCTGCGCCAGCTCGGCGCGGAGCTGTTTCAACGGTCCGTAGCCGTGCGGCTGGAACAGGATCAGCAGCCGGCCGGGGAAGGCGCGCAAGGTGGCGAGCGTGGCCGCGATCTTGTCGGGATTGTGGCCGAAATCGTCGAGGACGGTGACACCTTGTGCTTGGCCGACCAGCTCGAAGCGGCGCTTCAGCCCGGTGAAGCCCTCGATCGCGCCGGCGGCGTCGTCGAGGGGAACGCCCGCCGCGACCGCAGCGCCGAGCGCGGCGAGCGCGTTGGCGACGTTGTGCGCGCCCGGCACCCGCAGGCGCACGCGGCGCGGCGTGGATCCGCCCCGCAGGTCGAAGCTGATGGCGAACGGTTCGGGTGCGAGGTCATGCGCCGACAGGTCGGCGTCGGCCTCCACCGCCACGGTGATCGTGCGGATGGCCCGGCTGGCCAGCGCCGCGGCCTCCGCGTCGCCGATGTTGACCACCGTCGTCCCTGCGTGCGCGAGGAAGCCGCCGAACAGCTCGCGCAGCTCCGCCATCTCCTTGTGGTCGCGGCTGACATTGTTCAGCACGGCGATTCTGGACCGGTAGAGCGCGATCGATCCGTCGCTCTCGTCCACCTCACTGACGAACGGGTCGCCGCCGCCGACCAGCGCGCTGGCGAACGGCGCGTCGGGGCTTGCGAAGTTGGTCATCACCGCGCCGTTCATCACCGTGGGATCGCGCCCCAGCGCGTGCAGGATCCAGCCGATCATGCCGGTGACGGTCGATTTGCCCGACGTGCCCGCGACGCCGATCGGCAGAGGGCTGGCGTTGAACAGCTCCGCCAGCACCTGCGCGCGTGTCCGTCGCTCCGCGCCGAGCCGGGCGGCCGCGACCACGTCCGGCACGCTGTCCTCCACCGCGGCGGAGGCGACGACGATCTGGTCGGGCGACGTGACGCCCGAGCCGTCCTGCGGATGCAGCGCAACGCCCAAGGCCCGGAGCGCGTCGAACTTCGCCGGCACGCGGCCGGCGTCGAGCGAGCGGTCCGACCCGGCCACGGTCGCGCCGCGCCGCGCCAGGATGGTCGCGAGCGGCATCATGCCCGAACCGCCGATGCCGACGAAGAAATAGGGTCTGCCCATGTCCATGCCCCCGCGCTATCGGCGGGGCCGACAAGGGGCAAGCGACACGATGCGGATCGGCGTGATGGCGCCCGCCAGCCGGGGCAACAGGGATGCCGAGGCGCCGTTCATGGCCTTCGCCGCGCTGGCCTATCCGCAGGTCGATCTGGTCGTGCATCCGCAATGCTGGGTGGCGGACGGGCATTTCGCCGGGTCGGACGCGGTGCGCGCGGCGGCGTTCCTCCAGCTGGCGAACGACCCGACGATCGACGCGATCTGGTTCCTGCGCGGTGGCTATGGCTCCAACCGGCTGCTGACCACGGTCATGCCTCAGCTGGCGCCGGCGGCGCGGCACAAGGCGTATCTGGGCTATTCGGACGCGGGCTTTCTCTTGTCGGCGCTGTACGCGCGGCGGATCGGGCGACCCGCGCACGGACCCATGGCGAGCGATATCCGGCGGGAGCGCGGGGATGAGACGATCGCGCGCTCGCTCGGCTGGCTGGCATGGGGCGACCGGCAGGGGCTGGAGCCGGGGCTGGATGCGCGGCCGGCGATCGCGCTCAACCTGTCGATCCTGGGCGCGCTGATCGGGACGCCATGGCTGCCCGACCTCGCCGATCACGTCCTGCTGGTCGAGGAGGTGTCGGAGCCGATGTACAATGTCGATCGGCTGCTGTTCCACATGGCGCACGCCGCGCAGCTGAAGGGGCTGGCGGGCGTCCGGCTGGGCGCGGTCAACGACGTGCAGCCCAACGACCCGCCCTGGGGCGAGACGCTGGAAGGGATGATCGCGCGCTGGTGCGGCGAGATGGGCGTGCCCTACCTCGGCCGCGCCGAGATCGGGCACACGCAGGCAAACCGCGTGGTGCCGTTCGGGATCGCATAGGTCTATGGCGCGAGGCGGGCTGCCCGGCTATATCGGATGGCGATGACAGCGTTTCGTCGACTTCCGCGAACTAGCCGCTGAGCCGCCGCCCGCCCATGCGGGCCGCGTGCTTGCGTCCGTCATCCCTGACCTTCTAGGCGGGCTCGACCCGCTCGAAACGGAACTTCCCATGTCCGAGATGTTCAAGATCACGTTGCCCGACGCATCCGTGCGCGAAGTGCCGGTCGGCAGCACGCCGGCCGACATCGCCGCCGCGATCGGGCCTGGCCTCGCCAAGGCGGCGATCGCGGCCAGGGTGGATGGGGAGCTGCGCGACCTGTCGCGGCCGTTCGAGGGCGATGCGCGCCTCGCGTTGGTGACCGCCAAGGACGAGGCGGACGCGCTGGAGCTGGCGCGGCACGACTATGCGCACGTCATGGCGGAGGCGGTGCAGCATCTGTTCCCCGGCACCCAGATCACCTTCGGCCCGGCGACGGCGGACGGCTTCTATTATGATTTCGCGCCCCCAGAAATCGACGGCAAGGCGCGGCCCTTCACCGAGGAGGACCTGCCCGCGATCGAGGCGGAGATGCGGCGCATCATCGCGGCGAACGAGCCGTTCGTGCGCGAGGTCTGGTCGCGCCGGCAGCTGATCGACACGTGGGCGAGGCAGGGCGAGACGTTCAAGGCCGAGTGGGCGGCCGAGCTGGCCGCCAAAGATCCAGAGGGCGCCGAGGAGCTGACGATCTATCGCCAGGGCCGATGGCTGGACATGTGCCGCGGGCCGCATATGCCCTCGACCGGCCGGCTGGACCCGCAGGCGTTCAAGCTGACGCGCGTGTCGGGCGCCTATTGGCGCGGCGACCAGAACAACGCGATGCTGAGCCGCATCTATGGCACGGGCTGGCTCAGCAAGAAGCAGCTCGACCAGCACCTCACCATGCTGGAGGAGGCGGCCAAGCGCGACCACCGCCGCATCGGGGCGGAGATGGACCTGTTTCACCTCCAGGCGGAGGCGCAGGGATCGGTCTTCTGGCACCCCAACGGCTATATCCTGTGGCGCCAGCTGGAGGCCTATATGCGCCGGCGGCTGGACGCGGCGGGCTATCGCGAGGTCAAGACGCCGCAGCTGATGGACGCGCGCCAGTGGGAGCAGTCCGGTCATTGGGGCAAATATCGCGAGAATATGTTCGTGGTGCCCGACGAGATCCCGAACACCGAGGACGAAGGCGCGGTGCTGTCGGGGGATGCGGACCTGATGGCGCTGAAGCCGATGAACTGCCCGGCGCACGTGCTGATCTTCCGCCAGGGCATCAAGTCGTATCGCGACCTGCCGATCCGCATGGCGGAGTTCGGCTGCTGCCACCGGAACGAGCCGCATGGGGCGCTGCACGGCATCATGCGCGTGCGCCAGTTCACGCAGGACGACGCGCATCTGTTCGTGCGCGAGGACCAGCTGATCGGCGAGGTGGCGGCGTTCATTGATCTGCTGGACAGTGTGTATCGCGATCTGGGCTTCGCCGATTACGCGGTGAAGCTGGCGCTGCGGCCCGACCAGCGGTTCGGCTCGGACGCGATGTGGGACCAGTCGGAAGGCGAGCTGCGCCAGGCGGTCGCCGCGTCGAACCTGCCGGAAGGAATCAAGGCGCGGTTCGAGGAGCTGCCGGGCGAGGGGGCGTTCTATGCGCCCAAGCTGGAGTTTCACCTGACCGACGCGATCGGGCGGACGTGGCAGGTCGGCACGATCCAGTCGGACCGCGTGCTGCCCGAACGGCTCGATGCGAGCTATGTCGGCGAGGACGGCAACCGGCACCGGCCGGTGATGCTGCACCGGGCGATCCTGGGGACGTTCGAGCGGTTCATCGGGATCCTGATCGAGCATTTCGCCGGGCGCTTCCCGCTGTGGCTGGCGCCGGTGCAGGTAGTGGTCGCGACGATCGTGTCGGACGCGGACGACTACGCGCATCGGGTCGCGGCCGAGCTGCGGACGGCGGGCCTTCGGGTCGAGACGGACCTCCGCAACGAAAAGATCAATTACAAGGTGCGCGAACACAGCCTCGCCAAGGTGCCGGTGCTGCTGGTGGTCGGCAAACGCGAGGCGGACGAGCAAACCGTCGCCATGCGCCGGTTGGGCAGTCAGGCACAGGAAGCATTGCGGCTGCCCGAGGTGATCGAGCGGCTGCGGACAGAGGCGTTGCCACCGGACCTTTCGCGGAACGCGTGAAGCGCATATATGAGCAAGAGCTGATACTCAGGAGAAATACCCATACCTCCCCCCCAGATGCGCCGCCCGATGCAGGCGCCGCCCATGAACGGCCCTCGCTTCAACGAGTGGATACAGTCGCCCAAGGTCCGCGTGATCGATCACGAGGGCGAGAATCTGGGCGTGATGTACACGCGCGAGGCGATGGCGCAGGCGCAGGAGCTGGGCCTCGACCTGGTCGAGGTGTCGCCCAACGCCGATCCGCCGGTCGCCAAGTTCCTCGACGTCGGCAAGTTCAAGTACGAGGCGCAGAAGAAGGCGAACCTCGCCCGCAAGTCGCAGAAGACGCAGGAGATCAAGGAGATCAAGATGCGTCCCAACATCGACGACCACGACTACGACACCAAGATGAAAAAGGTGCACGAGTTCATCGAGGAGGGCGACAAGGTGAAGGTCACCATGCGCTTCCGCGGGCGCGAGCTGAGCCATGGCAATCTGGGCATGGCGGTGCTGCAGCGGGTGGCCGAGGCGACGCAGGAGATCGCCAAGGTCGAAGCATACCCGCGTATGGAAGGGCGGCAGATGCTCATGGTGCTGTCGCCCAAATAACCTCGGTTGGCCGTGCGGTGGCCAGTCGTCACTCGGGCCGGCTGTGGCGGATGGGCCACACCGCAACTTCAAACCCGGCGGCAAGGGCCGGGGCGGCCGCAAAAGCGCTGGACCGTCCTCCCCCCTCTCTCTAGGCCCGGGGCCAAGCCGCGTGCCAACGAGCCGCGGCGGCCCAGGAGAGGTTTGCCCATGCGTTCGTTCGCCGTTCTGTTGTCCACCGCTGCCTTTGTCATGGCCGCGCCCGCCGTCGCGCAGAACACGGCGCCCGCCCAGCCGGTGCAGCAGACGACGCCGACGCCCGACACCAACGCCGCTTCCACCACCCAGACGCCCAACCAGGTCGATGAGCAGGCGTCGCAGGGCGATATCGTCGTTACCGCGCAGGGCCGCGCCCAGCAGCTCGCGGACGTGCCGGTCGCCGTCTCCGCGATCGGTGCCGCGACGCTGCAGAACTCGGGCGCCAACGACATCCGTCAGCTCAACCAGGTCGCGCCGTCGCTGCTCGTGTCCTCGACCGGCTCGGAAGCGAACGGCTCCGCCCGCATCCGCGGCATCGGCACGGTGGGCGACAACCCCGGCCTGGAGAGCTCGGTCGCGGTGTTCATCGACGGCGTGTACCGCTCGCGGTCGGGCATCGGCCTGAACGAGTTGGGCGAGATCGACCGGGTGGAGGTGCTTCGCGGGCCGCAGGGCACGCTGGGCGGCCGCAACTCGTCCGCGGGCCTGATCTCCATCATCAGCAAGGCGCCCTCGTTCGACCGCATCAGCGCGGGCGGGGAGGCCACCTACGGCAATTATGACTTCCTGCGCCTGGCCGGCAACCTGAACGTGCCGCTGAACGACAAGATCGCGGCGCGGGTGGACGGCGTGTACGTCAAGCGCAACGGCTTCTACTACGACCCGACCAATCGCACCGACGTCAACGACCGCAACCGCTATTTCGTGCGCGGGCAGCTGGCGTTCGAGCCGACGAGCGACATCTCGATCCGCCTGATCGGCGATTACACCCACCGCGACGAGAAGTGCTGCGGCGCGATCTATGTCGATCGCTCGGTGAACCAGCAGATCGGCAACCTGAACGAGCCGGTGGCCTCGGTGAACGCGGGCGTCGCCGCCGGCGCCAACGGCAACAACATCGTCAACGTGCTGCGCGACCTCGGCCAGCCGCTCGCGCTGGTGAACCGTCCGGGCTACAACCGCACCTTGTCGGTCAGCCCGGGCCGGAGCTATGCCGGCATCACCAAGGATTACGGCTTTTCGGGCCAGATCGACTGGAACCTGGGTGGCGTGAAGCTCACCTCGATCACCGCCTATCGCGACTACAAGTCCGACCAGGGCTCCGACACCGACTACAGCACGGTGGACATCCTGTACCGGGCCGCCGACGGCAACTCGTCGCGTCAGTTCAAGACGTTCACGCAGGAGCTGCGCGCGCAGGGCTCGCTGTTCGGCAATCATCTCGACTGGCTGGTCGGCGGCTTCTACGCCGACGAGAAGCTGCGCGTGACCGACAATCTGCGCTTCGGCAGCCAATATGGCCGGTTCGCGACGTGTCGCCTGATCTCGGGCGGTGGCTTGGCTCCGTTCTACTCGCCGACCACGGCGGGCTGCCTTTCGCCGACCGGCCGGGCGGTGCTGAGCGGCGCGCTGACGGGCGCCGGGGTGCCTTCGCCCTTCGGCGCGGCCGGACCGGGGATCGTGGCCGCGATTGACCGGCTCGACGGCATCAACGACAAGGGTTCGACGCTCGACATCTACAACCAGCGCAGCCGCAACTACGCGTTCTTCACGCACAACATCATCCACGTGCTGAGCACGGTCGATCTGACGCTGGGCGCGCGCTACACGCACGAGCGCAAGAACTTCAACGCGACCTTCGGCAACGACAACACCGCCTGCGTCGCCAACCAGAACGCCCTGACCCCGTTCCTCGCCAATGCCGGCCTGGCGCCGGTCGCCGGCGGCATCATCGGCCTGTCCTGCCAGGGCAATTCCACCTCCGAACTGAACGGCGTGTCGATCCGGGATCACCGGACCGAGCACAAGATCACGGGCACCGCGATCCTGTCGTGGAAGCCGATCGACGACCTGCTGCTCTATGGCTCCTACTCGCGCGGCTACAAGGCGGGTGGCTTCAACCTGGACCGCTCGGCGCTGAAGCTGCCGCTGCAGCCGGTGACGGTCAACGGCGTGACCACGGTCACGACGACCTTCGCGGCCGTGGGCGGCGCACAGGCGTTGGTCAACAACCTGCAGTTCGCGCCGGAGACGGTCAACGCCTTCGAGATCGGCGCGAAATACGCGACCGGCCCGTTCTCGCTCAACGTCGCGGCGTTCCGTCAGGATTTCAAGAACTTCCAGCTGAACACCTTCGACGGCAGCGTCTTCATCGTCCAGAATATCAACGGCTGTTCGGACGGGCTGAACGGGGCCGATCGCGACCAGAGCAAGTTCACCGCCGCCCCGAACTACAGCGCCACGGCGGGCGCGTCGGGCGCGTGCGCGGGGAACGATGTCGGCTATGGCGTGCGCGCGCAGGGCGTGGAGCTGGAGGGCACGCTGGTGCCGGCGCCCGATCTTCGGGTGACGCTGGGCGCGACGTTCGCGGATACCAAGTATCGCGACAATCTGGTCGGCAACGCGGCCGGCGCGCCGCTCAACCCGTCGCTGCGCAGGCTGCCCGGTCAGCGACTGTCCAACGCGCCGGGGATCACCGCCACCGGCTCGCTCGCCTGGACGCCCGACATCGGCAGCACCGGCTATTCGGCGCTGGCCTATATCGACGGTCGCCTGACCGATGACTACAACACCGGCTCCGATCTGTTGCCGCAGAAGGCGCAGGACAGCTTCGCGATCTTCAACGCCCGCATCGGCGTGCGCGCGCCGCAGGAGCGGTTCGCGATCGAGCTGTGGGTGCAGAACCTGACCAACAAGGACTATGCCCAGGTCGCGTTCAACTCGCCCTTCCAGGAGGGCGCGGTCTCGGCGGCGTTCCAGGACCCGCAATATCCGGGCGGGCGCCAGCTGTTCTCGCAGTTCCTGGCGGAGCCGCGGACCTATGGCGTGACCTTGCGGGGCAAGTTCTAGGCGAAGCGAGCACGCGCGCAGCCAAGGCTGCGCGCGAGACGCGCAAGCCCGGCCGGGGGGGGGGGGGGGGGGGGGGGGGGGGGGGGGCGCCCCGGGGGGGGGGGGGGCGGGGGGGGGCGGGGGGGGGGTG
>CAXTWJ010000010.1:6896-10649 GCA_964247925.1 uncultured Sphingomonas sp. | reverse complement strand
GTTAGAAGAAGACCCTCACCCAACCCTCTCCCGCGAAGGCGGGAGAGGGCTAGCTCTGCTCCGCTGGCGCCTGCCACAGCTCGATCGGGTTGCCTTCCGGATCGACGACCCGCGCGAAGCGGCCCGTCTGCGGATCGTCCCACTCCGGCCGCGTCTCCACCGCGAGGCCCGAAGCGCGAAATCGGTCGAGCAGCACGTCGAGGTCGGCCACGCGCAGGTTGAGCATGAACGCCCGGTCGGCGGGCCAGTAGTCCGTGTCCGCCTTGAACGGCGCGAACACCGTCGGGCCACCCAGCGTCTGCCAGACATAGGCGTTGGGCGCGTCGGGCGCGCCCGGTGCCGCGCAGCCGCCGCCGCCCCCCAGATGCTCGCGATACCAGAGGCTGAGCTGGTCCGGATCGCTCGCCCGAAAGAACAGGCCGCCGATGCCCAGTGCCGTCATGCCGATCTCTCCTATGCGGCTTCCCTGAAAGCCTGCCCCGCCGCCGCCGCCGCCAGGCGCCGCTCGAGCTGCTTGACCCGCGCCTCGCTCTCCAGCTTGTCGCCCGTCAGGTCGGTCAGGTAGAAGGTGTCGACCGCGCGCTCGCCATAGGTGGCGACGTGCGCGGAGTGGATCGTGACCTTGGACTCGAACAGCGCGTGGGCAAGCTGGTTGAGCAGCGCCGGGCGGTCGCGCGCGTTGACCTCCACCACCGTGAAGCGGTTGGACGCGCGGTTGTCGATCAGCACATTGGGCTGGATCGCGAAGGCGTCGGCGCGGGGCCGCGCGGCGGGCTTGGCGACGAGCCGGTCGGCGAGCTTGCCCCGGTTCGCCAGCGCGTCCGCGATCGTCCGGCGCAGGCGGTCGAGCTGCGCGGGATCGTCGAACGGTCGGCCGAGCGGATCCTGCACGAGGAAGTTGTCCAGCGCCATGCCGTCGCGCGTGGTATGGATACGGGCGTCGATGATGTTGCCGCCCGCGACGTGGATGGCGCCGGCGATGCGGTAGAACAGCCCGGGATGATCGGCGGCGTGGATCGAGACCAGCGTCGCGCCGCGATCGGGATAGACCTGCGCGTCGATGGCGAGCGGCTCCGCCCCGGCCGCGGCGACGAAGCGGGCGTTATGCAGCAGCACGTCGTCGGGCTCCGCCACCCAATAAGCGTCGGGCAGGCGGCGGACATGAGCGGCGATGCGGTCGGCGTCCCAGCCCAGCGCGGCGGCCAGCCCCGCCTGCTTGGCCGCGATCCGATCGCCGCGCCCGCGCTGCTTGTGGCCGAGCCGCAGCACCTCCTCGGCGGCGTCGTACAGGTCACCGAGCAGCTGGCGCTTCCAGCCGTTCCAGGTGCCGGGGCCGACCGCGCGGATATCGACGATGGTGAGGACGAGCAGCAGGCGCAGTCGCTCGGGACTTTGCACCATTTCGGCGAAGTCGAGCACGGTCTTGAAGTCGGACAGGTCGCGCTTGAACGCGGTTGCCGACATCAGCAGGTGATGGCGCACCAGCCAGCTGACCGTTTCCGTCTCCGCCGCCGACAGGCCGAAGCGCGGGCACAGCCGCTCGGCGACGGCGGCGCCCAGGATCGAGTGATCGCCACCGCGCCCCTTGGCGATATCATGCAGCAGCACGGCCACGTAGAGCGCGCGACGTGACACGATCTGCCGGATGATCGCGGAACCGATCGGGTGATCGGCGTCGAGCTGGCCGTTGTCGATGCGCGCGAGCAGGCCGATGGCGCGGATCGTGTGCTCATCGACCGTGTAGTGGTGATACATGTCGAACTGCATCTGCGCGACGACGCGGCCGAAATCGGGGATGAATCGGCCGAGCACGCCCGCCTCGTTCATCCAGCGCAGCACCAGCTCGGGATCGCGTCGTGAGGTGAGGATGTCGAGGAACAGCGCGTTGGCGCGCGCGTCGCGGCGATGCTCGTCGATCAGCTTCGCGTCGCGGGCGGCGGCGCGCATCGTGAGGGGGTGGATCTCCAGCCCCTCCCGGTCGGCGAGCGCGAACAGCTCGACCAGCCGCACGGGATTCTCGCGGAAGAAGTCGTCGCGAGGGATCGCGAGACGGTCGCGATCGAGTTTGAAACCGTTGAGCCGTTTGGGGAAGCGCCTGAGACGCGGCAGGCCGAAGCGCCACCCGGGCGCGGCGAACTGCTCATCCAGATGGGCCAGGAACACGCCCGTCAGGTCGCCGACGGCCTTGGCCTGCAGGAAATAGAACTGCATGAAACGTTCCACCGCGGGCTTGCCCGGCCGGTCGGCGAAGCGCATCCGCGTCGCGATCTCGCGCTGCACGTCGAAGGTGAGGCGATCCTCCGCGCGGCCGGTGACGAGGTGAAGGTGGCAGCGCACCGCCTGGAGGAAATTGTCGGCGTCGTGGAAGCGGCGGTATTCGGCCGGGGTGAACAGCCCGGTCTCGACCAGCTGCGCCGCGCGCTGAACGTCGTACACATATTTGCCGATCCAGAACAGCGCGTGGAGGTCGCGCAAGCCACCCTTGCCCTCCTTCACGTTGGGCTCGACGACATAGCGCGTGTCACCCATCTTGCGATGGCGCGCGTCGCGCTCGGCGAGCTTGTCGGTGATGAACTGGCGTTCGGAGCCGCGCTGCACCTCCGTCTTGAAGCGCCGCGCGGCCTGATCGTAGAGCGCCTGATCACCCGCGACGTAGCGCGCCTCCAGCAGCGCGGTACGGATGGTGACGTCGGCCCTGGCCTGGCGGACCATCTCGTCGAGCGAGCGGGTGGACTGGCCGACCTTCAGCCCCAGATCCCAGAGCGCATAGAGCATCGATTCGATGACCTGCTCGCCCCAGCCTGTCTGTTTGGCGGGCGTGATGAAGGCGATATCGACGTCGGAAAAGGGCGCCATCTCGCCCCGGCCATAGCCGCCGACGCCCAGCAGCAGCATCCGCTCGCCCGCGGTCGGGTTGCCGAGCGCATGAAGACGCCGGGTGGTGAAGGCGTGAAGCGCCTGCAGCACGGCATCGATGAGGTAGGCGCCGGCGTTGGACGCCTCCAGCCCGCGCGATGGCGTTCCCGCGAGGCGTCGCGCGATCTCCGCCCGTCCAGCGTCGAGCGCCTGCTTGAGCAGCGCGGTCGCGGCGCGGCGCAGCGCCGGCGTGTCCTGCTCGGGCAAGGTAGTGAGCGCCTCCGCCAGCGCGCGACGATCCACGATCGCGCGGCGGTGGGGCAGGTGATCGAAGCGGCCGGTCATGCGCGAAAGGTGAGGATGTTTAGTGCGCGGGCGCAGGGAGAGCGGAGGTGCGGGGGTGCTACAGATCGGCGCCGGCCCAGATCCCTGGTGCAGCGGAGAATGGCGGGTATGAACGTCATCGCCCCAGCTTGCCACGGGACGGCGCGGTAGGACAGGGGCTCACCCGTTCCGTGCCAGGGCCTTCAGCCGATAAAGCGTGTCGAGCGCCTCGCGCGGGGTGAGGGCGTCGATGTCGAGCCGTTCGACTTCGGCGCGGATCGCGTCGCATCGCTCCTCCTCCTGTGCCCCCTCCTGTCTCTGGGCAGCGGCGAACAGGGGAAGGTCGTCGAGGCCCGCAGCCAGCCCGCCGGTTCTCGCGCGGCCCGCCTCCAGCCGTGCCAGCACCGCCTTGGCACGCGCCACGGCGGCGGGCGGCATCCCGGCGAGCCGCGCGACGGCGATGCCGTAGCTGCGGTCGGCGGGGCCGTCGGCGGGCTCGTGCCGCAGGGCCAGCTCGCCTTTCCACTCGCGCGGGCGCGCGCGCGGGTTAATTGTTCCTCCTTCGTTCCCGAG
>CAXTWJ010000010.1:0-6886 GCA_964247925.1 uncultured Sphingomonas sp. | reverse complement strand
GCTCGCCTTTCCACTCGCGCGCGCGGACGTGGCGGAGCGATAGCGAGTCGAGCCGTTCGGCGAGGCGGGTCAGCTCGTGATAATGGGTGGCGAACAGGCAGCGGCAGCGGTTCCGGTCGTGCACCGCCTCCACCACCGCCCAGGCGATGGCGAGACCGTCGTAGGTGGAGGTGCCGCGCCCCACCTCGTCCAGGATAACGAAGCTGCGCTCGGTCGCCTGCGCCAGGATGGCGGCGGTCTCCACCATCTCGACCATGAAGGTGGAGCGGCCGCGCGCGAGATTGTCGGACGCGCCGACGCGCGAGAACAGACGATCGACGAGGCCGAGCGTCGCCGACGTGGCGGGCACGAAGCTGCCGGCCTGGGCAAGCACGGCGATCAGCGCGTGCTGGCGCAGGAAGGTCGATTTGCCGCCCATGTTGGGACCCGTGACCAGCCACAGGCGATGGTCGGGCGAGAGGCGGCAATCATTCGCGACGAAGCGGCCGCCCGATCGCGCGACCGCGGCTTCGACCACGGGGTGGCGTCCGCCCTCGATCGCGAGACAGGGGTGGTCGGCGAGGCGCGGATGCGTCCACCCGCCCTCCACCGCGCGCTCGGCGAGGCCGGCGGCGACATCGAGGCGGGCGAGCGCGTCGGCGGTGGCGGCGATCTGGTCGCGGGTGGCGAGCGCGGCGGCGGTGAGTTCCTCCAGATGCGCCGCCTCGGCGGCGAGCGCGTGCGCGCCCGCCTGCGTCACGCGGGCGGCGACCTCGTGCAGCGCCGGGGTGTTGAACCGGACCGCGCCGGCGAGCGTCTGCCGATGCGTGAACCCGGAGTCGGCCGCCATCAGCGGGTCGGCCGCGCGCGCGGGCACCTCGACATGATAGCCCAGTACGTTGTTGTGGCGGATCCGGAGCGTCGCGACGCCGGTCCGCGCCTTCAGCTCCGCCTCCAATGCGGCGATGGCGCGCCGTCCGCCCGCGCCCGCGTAGCGCAGATCGTCGAGCGCGGGGTCGTAGCCCGCCGCGACGTAGCCGCCGTCCGCCGCATCGATCGGCGGCGCGGGGACGAGCGCGCGGCGGAGCAGGTCGATCAGCGCGCCGTGACCGCGCAGCGCGGGCGCGAGCGTGGCGAGCAGGGCGAGCGGTTGTTCGGACGTCGCGAGCTGCTCGCCCAAGGCCCAGGCGGCGTCGAGGCCGTCGCGGAGCTGGCCCAGATCGCGCGGGGAGCCGCGCGCGAGCGGCTGCGCGCGGCGCCGTCGTCGTGTAGCCAGCGGACAAGGCCGAGCCGTGCGTCGATCGCCGCCCGGTCCATCAACGGCGCGCCCAGATCGGCGGCGAGCAGGCGCGCGCCCGCGCCGGTTACCGTGCGATCGACCGCGTCGAGTAGGGAGCCCTTGCGCTGGCCCGCGGCGGTGCAGGTCAGCTCCAGGCTTTCCCGCGTGGCCGCGTCGATCGCCATCACCTCGGTGGCACGGCGGAGAACAGGTGGACGCAGGAAGGGCAGGGCGCCGGTGGCGGCGTGCTGGAGATCGGCGACCAGCCCGCCGGCGGCGGCGAGGCCCGCACGGCTCCACTGGCCGAAGCCGTCGAGCGTGGCGACGCCGTACAGGTCGCACAGGCGGCGCTCACCTGCCGCGCTGTCGAACTCGGGCCGGGGGCGCTGGCTGGTCGCGGGCGCCTCGCTGCCCTCCGCCGCGATCACCTCGGCGGCGGCGAGGCGGGCGAGCTCGGCGCCGAGCCCCGCGGCGCTGGTCTCGATCCCCTCGAAGCGGCCGGTCGAGCCGTCGGCGCCGGCGCGCGCGCCGCCGCCCGCGGCGTCGCCGCCCGCGCCGCACCCATTGTCCGCGCGCGCGTCGAGCAGCGCGTCCTCGGTCAGCGTGCCGGCGGTGACGAAGCGCACGATCGCGCGGTTGACCAGCGCCCTGGAACCGCGCGCCTTGCGGGCGGCCTCGGGGCTCTCGGTCTGCTCGGCGATGGCGACGCGGTGGCCGGCCTTGATCAGGCGCTGCAGATAGGCGGTCGCGGCATGGACGGGGACGCCGCACATCGGCACCTTGTCGCCCCCATGCTCACCACGCGCGGTCAGCGCGATGTCGAGCACCTGCGCAGCGATCTTAGCATCGTCGAAGAACAGCTCGAAAAAATCGCCCATGCGGTAGAATAGCAGGCAGTCGCCCGCCTGCGCCTTCAGCGCGTGATACTGCGCCATCATCGGGGTGTGAGCGGCGGGGGCCATGTCAGGCGAGCGGGCGGCGGCGGCCTGGACGGATGCCGAGGATACGAACGGCTGCATCCTCGACGCGGTACCGCATCACATAGAGTCGCACCGACGGCAGCTCGCGGGTGTCCTGCGCGGCAGGTCGGCCACGCTCCGGAAAGACGGACAGACTATCGCCCAGCGCTCGGAGCCGTTCGTCGTATCGGGTCGCGGCGGTGGAATCGAATTGTTCGATATAGGTCACGATGTCATCAAGGTCATCGAGCGCTTCCTCGCTCCAGACGACTTCAACCATTCCAGTCGGCGAGCCAATCCTTGAACGGGCGACGTCCCGGTGTGCCCCAAGTACGCAGCCAGGCAGATACGACCGTGTGCTCCACGCCGGCGCCCGAACGCAATCCGGCCCGCGCCCGCTCGATCATCTCACGCGTCACCGGTCGCTTACTGGGCGGGAGTTCACTGGGCAGGGTCTCGATTGCCTCGTGCTTCATGCCCGTAACATACGCGACCGGGCCGTCCCTGCCTAGGCGCCGCTGCGGTTGCATCGCGGGTGAGCGGTCCTAAACGGAAGGCGAAGCCAGCCGAGTACGCCGCCATGTCCGACGACCAGACCAACCAGTTCTCCGACCGCGAGGCGCTGCTGTTCCATTCGGAGGGGCGGCCGGGGAAGATCGAGATCGTGGCGTCCAAGCCGATGGCGACGCAGCGCGACCTGGCGCTGGCCTATTCACCCGGCGTCGCGGTGCCGGTGCGGGCGATCGCGGACGATCCGGCGACCGCGTATGACTACACCGCCAAGGGCAATCTGGTCGCGGTGATCTCCAACGGCACCGCGATCCTCGGACTTGGCAACCTCGGCGCGCTGGCGGCCAAGCCGGTGATGGAAGGCAAGGCGGTGCTGTTCAAGCGCTTCGCCGACGTGGACTCGATCGACATCGAGCTGAAGACGGAAGACGTCGATCGCTTCATCGACGCGGTCGAGCTGATGGAACCGACGTTCGGTGGGATCAACCTGGAGGACATTAAGGCGCCCGAGTGCTTCATCATCGAGCAGACGCTGCGCGAGCGCATGAACATCCCGGTTTTCCATGATGACCAGCATGGCACCGCTATCATCGTCGCCGCCGGCCTCATCAACGCCTGCCTGCTGACCGGCCGCGCGCTGGCCGACGTTCGCGTGGTGGTGAACGGCGCGGGCGCGGCGGCGATCGCCTGCACCGAGCTGATCAAGGCGATGGGGGTCAGGCACGATCATGTGATCATGTGCGACCGGACGGGCGTCATCTACCAGGGCCGCGCCGACGTGAACCAATGGCAGTCGGCGCACGCGGCCGCCACCGATCGGCGCACGTTGACGCAGGCGCTGGGCGCTGCCGACGTGTTCCTGGGCTTGTCGGCGGCGGGCGCGCTGAAGGGCGAGATGGTGGCGGACATGGCTCCCGCGCCGATCATCTTCGCCATGGCCAATCCCGAACCCGAGATCAGGCCGGAGGAGGCGCGCGCGGCGCGGCCGGACGCGATCATCGCGACGGGGCGGTCGGATTATCCGAACCAGGTCAACAACGTGCTGGGCTTTCCCTTCATCTTTCGCGGCGCGCTGGACGTGCGGGCGACCGGCATCAACGACGCGATGAAGATCGCCGCCGCGACCGCCATCGCCGAGCTGGCGCGCGAACGGGTGCCGGAGGAGGTGGCGGCGGCCTATGGGGTGCGCCATGCGTTCGGGCCGGACTACATCATTCCCGCGCCCTTCGACCCCCGGCTGATGGAGGTGGTGCCCGCCGCGGTCGCCAAGGCGGCGATGGATTCGGGCGTCGCGACCAAGCCGATCCTCGACCTCGCCAGCTATCGCCAGTCGCTGCGCGCGCGGCTCAACCCGACCACGTCGGTGCTGAGCCTGGCGTATGACGGCGCGCGCGCGCATCCCAAGCGGGTGCTGTTCGCGGAAGGCGAGGAGGAGGTCGTGCTGCGCGCCGCGGTCGCGTTCAAGGAGGGTGGCTATGGCACCCCCGTGCTGGTCGGGCGCGAGGACGTCTATCAGCGGCTGGCGGCGCTGGGCGTGGCGGACCCGCGCGAGTATGAGCTGCACAACAGCCGCACGTCGGCGTTGGTGCCGCGCATGGTGGATTTCCTCTACGGTCGGCTGCAGCGGCGCGGCTATCTGCGCCGCGAGGTTGAGCGGATGATTAATCAGGACCGCAACATCTTCGGCGCCGTCCTGCTACAGCTGGGCGAGGCGGACGCGATGCTGACCGGCGTCACGCGCACCTTCGCGCAGAACCTGCGCGAGGTCCGGCGCGTGATCGACCCGGAAGCCGGGCGCACCCCGTTCGGCATTCACGTCCTCGTCGGGCAGAGCCACACCGTGTTCATCGCCGACACCACGGTGAACGAGCGCCCCACGGGCGAGGAACTGGCCGACATCGCCGAGCAGACCGCGACGGTGGCCAGGCGCATGGGGCAGGAGCCGCGCGTCGCGTTTCTGTCCTATTCCACCTTCGGCAACCCGGAGGGCAAGTGGCTGGAGGGCGTGCGCGCGGCGGTGGGTGTGCTGGACGGGCGGGGCGTCGGCTTCGAATATGAGGGCGAGATGGCGCCGGACGTCGCCCTAAATCCGCGCCAGCTGGCGAACTATCCCTTTGCGCGGCTGTCCGGTCCCGCCAACGTGCTAGTCATGCCGGGGCTGCAGAGCGCCAACATTTCCGCCAAACTGCTGCGCGAGCTGGGCGGCGACGACATGATCGGCCCCATGCTGATCGGGATGGAGAAGCCGGTGCAGATCGCGCCCATGACCGCGACCGCGAGCGAGCTCGTCACGCTGGCGGTGCTGGCGGCGGGCGGGATCGCGCGTTGAGGGGCAATCTTCGCGGCGAGCGGGATCGCGCGGTGGCGGAACCGATCATGCCATTATCCGCTTCGTTGCCGAAGTCCCGCAGCGCGAGGTGTCCGCATGATCAAGGCCATGGGCTACGCCGCCGACCATTTGTTCAGCCGATTGAAGCCGCTCCAGTTCGAGCGCGCCGAGCCGACGACGAACCAGGTGCGGATCGACATCCTGTATTGCGGCGTATGCCATTCCGACATTCACCAGTGCGAGAACGACTGGGGGAATACGGTCTATCCCTGTATGCCCGGGCACGAGGTCGTCGGGCGCGTGGCGGCGGCGGGCAGCGGCGTATCGAAGCACAAGATCGGCGATCTGGTCGGCGTCGGCTGCATGATCGACAGCTGTCGCCAGTGCGAGCCGTGCCGTGAGGGCAACGAGCAGCTGTGCGAAGGGCACAACAGCTGGCTGGCAACCTATAACGGCCCGATGAAGCCGGCGTCGAAGACCAACGACGGCGTGAACAGCTACGGCGCCGACAATACTTATGGCGGCTATTCCAACACAATCGTCGTGCCGGAGGATTTCGTGCTGACAATCCCGGCGTCGATCCCGCCCGAGGCGGCGGCGCCGATCCTGTGCGCGGGCGTGACGACCTGGTCGCCGATGAAGCATTGGGGCGTGAAGGCGGGCGACACGGTCGGGATCGTTGGCCTGGGCGGGCTGGGCAATATGGCGGTCAAACTGGCCGTCGCGCTCGGCGCCGACGTGACGGTGTTCACGACCGACAAGGACAAGGTAACATCGGCAAAGGCGCTGGGTGCGTCGCGCGTGGTGATCGAGGGCGACAAGCAGGCGTACAAGGAGCTGGAGCTTCACTTTGACCTGATCCTGTCCACCGTGCCGGAGAAGCACAAGGTCGATCCCTTCATCACGCTGCTGAAACGCGATGCCAGCTTTGTCGCGGTCGGCGCGCTGGCCGAGATGCCGGGCTATAATAATCAGGAGCTGATCATGCATCGCCGGACGCTCGCGGGGTCATTGATCGGCTCGATCCGCGAGACGCAGGAGGTGCTGGACTTCTGCGCCGAGCGGGGGATAGCGCCGGACGTGGAAGTCATCCCGATCCAACAGATCAATGCGGCCTACAAGCACGTCAAGAACGAGGATGTGCGCTTCCGCTATGTGATCGACATGGCTAGCCTAAAGGCTGAGATGGCGGCCTGACTTCCCGGGCAAAATGCCGACGTCGACGCAACCCGTTCCATGGCCGTGAGTTTCCCGTGCGTGCTCACGCATGGCATAGGGGAGCGAGCAGATGGATGAGACCAGCAGGCGGCAGGTGATGACGGCGGGCGCGCTGGGCGCGGCCGCGGCGGCCCTGTCCGCGTCGGCGGCGGCGGCGCAGGCGCCCGCGAGTGGCGGCGCGCAGGCGAAAGGCGGCCACCGTGGAGCCGTTGCGGGTGCCAACCCGGTCTATAAGCCCCATCTAAGTGCAGCTGCCGGGTGTTTGGCTGCCGAGAGCACCTTCAGTGCGTGTGGTGTGATACCCCCTACATACTAGGCAAATTGCTAGGCCTGAGCCTAGGCCATGTTAGGCCCTTGTAGGCGTTAATAGGCCCTTGTAGGATCACTGCGGAGCCGAGCCATCGGGTACGCGGATCCGCAATGGTTTCGGTTCAGGGTGCCCACATGGTTGTCGTCGATCTCGACCTGAAGAGGCTGAAGCGGGACGTCGCGCGGCGTCAGGCGTCGCGTCCGACCGGCATGGCTCCGGGTGGCCGGCATTCCACCGGATCGATGGCCGTGGTCCGTCGGCACCTGCCCCAGCTCGATGCCCTCCGCGCCGAGGGGGCGCCC
>CAXTWJ010000009.1:14402-22030 GCA_964247925.1 uncultured Sphingomonas sp. | reverse complement strand
CAGCTCCCCCTGGAACGGCAGCACCGCGCCGGTCGCACCGGCGACCACGAGGAAAAAGGCGATCGTCAGCCCGGCCCAGCGATGGAGCACGCCCCAGACGTGGCGCGTGATCGCGGGCGCGCGCGCGCCGGCGTGGGTGTCGCGGCGCAAGGGGGCGTTCGGCGCCCCGGTTGCCATCAGCTGCTCATAATCTGCTATTGAGAACCATTCGCATACCGATTAGGGCGAGTCAAATAAGAACGATTCGCAAAAGGCCTGGTCATGTTCCTGTCGCTCCCCGCGCTGCTGCTCGCGAGCGCTGCCGCGCTGCCCGCCGCGGCCCCACCCGCCGACGCCCAGGTGACGGCCGACGACGTCGTCGTCACCGGCCAGAAGCCGCGCGATCAGGCGAGCGCGGGCACCAAGTCCGACACGCCGATTGCCGAGACGCCCCAGTCGATCAGCGTCGTGTCGGGCGCGGACGTGGCGGCGCTGGGGCTGCAGAGCCTCAATCAGGCGCTGCGCTATGTCGCGGGGGTCACACCCGAGCAGCGCGGGGCGGCGGCGGAGGTGTTCGACCAGTTCAGCCTGCGCGGGTTCACGGCTCCGCGCTACCTGGACGGGCTGCGCGTGTTCAACAGCCCGACCGGCTATGCCGACGCGCAGGTCGATGTGTCGCGGGTCGATCGCTATGAGATCGTGAAGGGCCCCGCCTCGGTGCTGTACGGTCAGTCGAGCCCGGGCGGGCTGGTCGCGATCGAGAGCAAGCTGCCGCTCGCGCGGGACAGCTACGGCGCGGTCGCGGGCACCTATGGCGGCGACGACCTCTACCGGGTCGATGCGGACGTGGGCGGACGTGTCGGGGGCGGGCGTGTCGGGGCCGACCTGGCCTACCGCCTCTATGGCAGCGTCAACGGCGCCGACACGCAGGCGCGCTTCGGCAAACGGCGGCGCGAGACGGCCAGCGCGGCCGTGACGGCGGGCGCGGGGACGCCGACCAGCTTCACGCTGCTCGCGGCTTATTCGCACGATCCGTACAACGGCAACTACGGGGTGCATCCGGCATCGGGCACGTTCTTCGCCAATCCCAACGGCCGCGTGCCGACCAGCTTCTACGGCGGGGAGCCGGGCGACCGGTTCCGGCGCGAGCAGGCGGCGCTGACGGGCATCTTCCGCCACGCGTTCGGCGGCGACTGGGTGCTGCGCGCGTCGGGGCGCTACCAATATGTCTCGTCCGCGCTCGGGCTGCATTACGTGAGCGGCTACCCGACCGACGCGGCGCAGCGGGTGAACGGGCGCGCGTCCTACGCCACGCGGGAGCAGCTCAACAGCTGGACGTTCGACAACCGGCTGACCGGGAGCGTCACGACAGGCGCGCTCAAGCAGACCTTCCTGTTCGGGGTCGATCGCCTGGTGCTGCACGGGCGCGAGGACTTCGCGTTCGGCGGCGCGACGCCGATCGACCTCTACGCGCCGACCTATGGCACGACGCCGACCATCGCGCCCGGTGACGTCGCGGCGGTGCCGCCCGGGCCATTCGGCCCGTTCGCGGGTGCCTATGCTCCGCGCGTTCGCCAGCAGGGCGTCTACGCGCAGGACCAGCTGGCGCTCGGCGGGGCGCGGCTGACGCTGAGCGGGCGCCACGACTGGGCGCGGACCGCGCTGTACGGTCCGGCGCAGAAGGACGCGAAATGGACCTATCGTGTCGGCGCCCTTTACCTGCTGCCGTCCGGACTGGCGCCTTATGCCAGCTACGCCACCTCGTTCGAGCCGCAGGTCGCCGCGATCGGGGTCGCGCCCGACCAGACCAACGCCAGGCCATCCATCGGCAGGCAGGTCGAGGCAGGGCTGAAATACCAGCTGCCCGGCACGCCCGCGCTGCTGACCGCGTCCGCCTTTCGCATCGAGCAGAGCAACGTGGTCACTTCCAACCCGCTGACCTTCGTGTCCGACCAGTCGGGCAAGGTGCGCTCCAGGGGCGTCGAGGTGGAAGCGAGCGCGCCGCTGCGCGGCGGCTTCAACGCCCGGCTGGCGTGGAGCCGGCAGAAGGTCCGCGTGATCGCCGATGACAATCCCGCGCGCGTCGGCGGCAAGCTGTTCGGGGTGGGCAAGGGCAACGCGACCGCGTTCCTCGAATGGGCGCCCCGGACGGGGCCGCTCGCCGGCTTCGCGATCGGCGGCGACGTACGCCACGTCGATAAGGTGTACAGCGGCGGCGATACCAGCACGGCGGCGGCGGGTCCGTACATCCGCCCGGGCGGGTACGAGGTGCCGAGCTATACCGTCCTCGACGCGCTGGCGCGGCTCGACCTGGGCAGGCTGTCGCCCCGGCTCGCCGGCGTGTCGCTGCAGGTCAACGCCGCCAACCTGCTCGACCGCAAATACCTGACCAGCTGCTATCTCGATTACGCCACGGGCTGGTGCTGGTACGGTAACCGGCGCACGGTGCAGGGCACGGTCGCCTATCGGTGGTAGGGCCCAAGGACGTTGCGCGGCCTTCGGCGCCCTGCTACGGGCGCGAGCCTACCGGCCGTCGGCCTCGACGGTCAGATCACGTGCGGCCGTGGCGGAATTGGTAGACGCGCAGCCTTGAGGTGGCTGTGTCCGAAAGGACGTGGAAGTTCGAGTCTTCTCGGCCGCACCAATCCCGGTCAAAGATGGGCACCGGGCCGCGAACGGCGGTTTGTCGCTGACCAGCAGGTGTGCGAGCGCCGAGCGGGTGCCGTTGATGCGGTTCTGGTCGGCCGTGAGCATCCCCCTGTGCAACGAGCAGCCCGACGTAAGCGCGGCGGAAGTTCGGATCGCCGGCGACGATCCTGGCGCGCAGCACCTGCGTGTCCGCCGAACCGGGAGAAGATCAGTCCGGCAATCATCGCTCGGCTCTACAGATCGAGTAAGCCAGGGGCGTCAGTCGGACGCGCGCGCTGGCTTCGGCAACGACGCCGGCGGCGCATTTGCCCGCCAGGCCTGTGAACCTGCGGGATGCCGCCTCGATCTGGACGTTCGCGGTCAGCGGCTGAGGCGACGTGTTGAACAGCAGCAGATACTCGCGCCCGTCGTTCGGGTCGAAGCGTGATATGGCTAGCAGGCCCGGTCGGTTGGCGGTGGCGCGGACGCGCTGGCGGCCTCGGGATAGCGCGGGATGGCCGCGTCGCAGGCGCGCCAGCCTGGCGATCTCGACGAACAATGGATTGCCCTCGCCGAAATGCGCGGCCGCGGTCGTGCTCTCCGTGCCGAGCAGCCGGTCATCGTTGTACGATGCGACCCGGCTGGCGAACATGTCCTCGCGCGCGTCCTGATCGCCGCCGTCGCCGGTGAAGCCCTGCTCGTCGCCGGCATAGAGCGTCGGCACGCCTCGCAATGTCAGGAGCATCGCGTTGGCGAGCATCACGCGCCTGAGCACCTCCGCGTCGGTCGCGCGGGGAAAAGCGCGGCGGACCATGTATGCGAACCGTCCGTCGTCATGGTTGCCAGTGAAGGTCGGCAGGGCGGCGGCGGTCGCGATGCCGCCCTCGTACAGTGCGTCGCCATCGAAGAGCGTCGCCCAGGCGTCGGTACCGCGTGTGCCCGCGACCGTCTCGACGGCCGCTTGGCGGAACGCGAAGTCGAGCACCGCCGGCAGCCGGTCCACGCGCGTGTGCTCCGCCAGTATCGCCGGATCGACGCTGTGCTCCGCCACCTCACCGAAAATGTGAAAGTTGGGAATGCCCTTCGCGCGAGCGTGCGCCAGCATGGCGGGCACGAACGCCTGCCAAAAGGCCGGATCTACGTGGCGCGCGGTGTCGATCCGGAAGCCGTCGATGCCGAGCCGGTCGATCCAGCCGCCATAGACGTCGATCATCCCCTGGACGACACGGGGGTGCTCGGTCATGAGATCGTCGAGCCCGAAGAAATCGCCCATGGTCGAGCTTTCGCCAGCGAAGGTCGAGTTGCCCCGGTTGTGGTAATATAGGGGGTCGTTGAGCCAGGCCGGTGCCTTCGCGCGCGCCTCCTCGGCCGGGACGAAGGGCGTGTATGCGTAGCGCGGATCGGTCAGCCGCGCGAAGTTCGCCGCCGTTCCCTCCGCGTCGCCGGCGAAACCCCGATTGATCGGCGCGCCCGCAACGCCGCCACGGCGCGTATAGGGGTAGTCGGCGCGCGAGCGGTACGGGCACGGCCCCGTCGGGCACTCGCGATAGCGGATCACGTCGGCCGTGTGGTTGACGACGATGTCCATATAGACCTTCAACCCGCGAGCGTGCGCGGCCTCGACCAGCGCGCGGAAGTCGTCGTCCGTCCCCAGATGCGGATCGACCCGCGTGAAATCGGTGATCCAGTAGCCGTGATAGCCGGCGGACTCGTGACCCGGTGGTCCCTGCACCGGCTTGTTGGCGAACACGGGCCCGATCCAGATCGCGGTCGCGCCGAGATCCTGGATATAGCCGAGGCGGCGGGTGACGCCCTTCAGGTCGCCGCCATGATAGAAGCCCTTGTCCGTCGGATCGAAGCCGGTGACGAGCCGGTCGCCGATCAAGCCACCGCGATCATTGGCCGGATCGCCGTTGTCGAAGCGGTCGGGCAACAGGAAGTAGATCACCTCGTCCGTCGGTGGCCGGTCCCGGAAGGACGCGGCATCGTCGGCCCCGGCCAGAGTCGGCCCGCACATTGCGCCGAGCGTCAGCGCCATCACCATCGCCAGCGTGCGCCGCATCCCCGTCACCTCTTCTGAAACAACAGCCGATAGCCCCAAGCCGGCAGCGCCATCTCCAGCGGGTCGATCGCCGTCACGTCCTGCTGTCCCATGGCGTCCCGCCAACGGCCGTTGACACCGTGCAGCGTCGTCACGCGCGGCTGGGCCGACAGGTTGAACACCGCCAGCACCGTCTCCCCTGCCACGGTGCGCGTGAAGGACAGGATGTGGTCATGGTCGCTGTTGGCTACCTCCACCACCGGCCCGCCCCATGGCCGGGCCCACAGGGCCGGATGCTGCTTGCGCAGGCCAAGCAGGCGAGTGTAGAGCGCGCCTTCGGGGTCGTCGCGCCAAATGATAGGATCGCGCTCGAACAGTTTCAGGCGGCGGCGGTTGCCGGCCTCCTGCCCGTTGAACACCAGGGGCACGCCATCGCTCGCGATCGAGAGCGCGATCGCCGCGTCGAGCGCCGGGCCGTAGCGATCGAACTCGGTGCCGCCGCCGATCACGTCATGGTTGCTGACATACAGCATCCGGATCGCGTTGGCGGGCCAGAACCGCGCGTCCCAGGCATAGTAGGTCCGAAGCTCGCCCAGGCTGCCGTGCCCGGCCGCGATCTTCTCCATGGCGCTCGCCCATGACCAGCCATAGGTCGCATCGAACGCCTTGAAGCTGAGGTCGCGGCTTTCCCATTCGGCCAGCATGAACACCGGCTTGATCCGGTCGAGCTCGGCGCGGGCGTCTTCCCAGACCTCGAGCGGAACCATGCCGGCCGCATCGGCGCGGAAGCCGTCCACATCGGCCACCCGCACCCAATACGCCATGCTGTCGGCCATGTAGCGGCGCAGCCCGGGCGCGCGGTAATCGAACTGGACGACATCGCCCCAGCCGAACCAGGCCGGCGAGGCGAGCTGCCCGTCGGGCCGATGCGCATACCAGTCGGGATGCGCGGCGACGAGCGGGTTGTCCCAGGCGCTGTGATCGCCGACCCAGTCGAGGATGACGTGCAGCCCCAGGCGATGCGCGGTCGCCACGAACCGCTCGAGGTCGGCCAGCGTGCCATAGGCCGGGTCCACCGCGCGGAAGTCACGCACGGCGTACGGGCTGCCCAGCCCGCCGGCGGAGCGCAGCTTGCCGGACGGATGGATCGGCATCAGCCAGACGATGCCGATGCCCAGCGCCTTCAGGCGGGGCAGGTGCAGCTCGGCGGCGGCCAGCGTGCCCTCGGCGGTGAACTGGCGGAGGTTGAGCTCGTAGATCGCGGCGTCGCGCACCCATTCCGGGTGGCGTACGCCGGCATAGGGCGCGGGAGGCGACGGTGACGCGCCGCCGACCGACGCGGCGAGCAGCGCCAGCGCGTGGAGCAGCGCTCTCACGCGGCCGACCGGCAGTGGCGGGCGACGAAGGCGGCATGGTCGGGCAACCGCTCCGCAAGCGCGCCGGCGGCGCCCGCGACGCCGGCGAGGAAGCCGGCCAGGTCGCGATCCGACAGCCCGTCGGCCAGCGGCGACCAGCGGTCGGGCACGATGCCCTGCCCCACCATCACCTGCAGCCAGCCGGGCTCGGTGAACAGCTCCTCGCCCTCGCGCCCGATACGGCCGCCGGCGCGGAACTGTCGCAGCTTGTCGGCCAGCCCGTCCGGCGGCGGCGTGTCGCGGCAGGCCCGCCAGAACGGCTCGTCCCGGGCGTTGGCGTGGTAGTGCAGGATCAGGAAGTCCCGGATGCGGTCCATCTCCTCGTGCGTGCGCCGGTTGTAGGCGTCGCGCGCGGCCGGGTCCGGCGCGCGGCCGGGAAACAGCTCCAACAGCCGCGCGACCGCGGACTGGACGAGGTGAATGCTGGTCGATTCGAGCGGCTCCAGAAAACCCGACGCCAGCCCGATCGCGACCACGTTGCGCTCCCAGAAGCTGCGGCGCTTGCCGGCGGTGAAGCGCAGCGGGCGCGGGTCGCCCAGCGCCGGCCCGTCCAGCGACGCCAGCAGCCGCGCCGCCGCCTCATCGTCGCCCAGCGCCGCCGAGGCATAGACCAGCCCGTTGCCGACCCGGTGCTGCAGCGGGATGCGCCACTGCCAGCCGACGGGCCGCGCGGTGGCGCGGGTGAAGGGCGGCAGCGACCCGTCGCCGCGCGACGGCACCGCCAGCGCGCGGTCGCAGGGCAGCCAGCGCGCCCAGTCCTCGTACCCCACGCCCAGCGCGCCGCCGCTCAGCAGCGCGGCGAAGCCCGAACAGTCGATGAACAGGTTGCCCTCGACCGAGCGCCCGTCGTCGAGCACCAGGGCGGCCACATCGCCATTATCGGCGCGGCGGACCGACTCGATGCGCGCGTCGGTATAGGTTACGCCGCCCGCCTCGCTGACGCGGCGCAGCAGCGCGGCGAACAGGACGGCGTCGAAATGATAGGCGTAGCTGAACTCGACCGCGCCGTCCTCGCGGCCGAACCGCCCCGCCGCCGCGGCGCGCGCGGGCGGGATGTACGCGTCCAGCGGCTCGGCGCAGCCCGCCGCGCGCCCGCGCAGCCAGTAATGGTGGAACGGCACCACCCCCAGCCCGCGGCCGACCTGGCCGAAGGCATGGATGTAGCAGTGGCCCGGGCGCAGCCAGTCGGCGAACTCGATGCCCAGCTTGAAGGTGCCGCCGGTGGCCGCGAGCAGCTTGTCCTCGTCCAGCCCCAGCGCGGCGGTGAGCAGCCGGATCTGCGGGATGGTCGCCTCGCCGACGCCCACGGTGCCCAGCGTCTCCGACGCGACCAGCTGGATCCGCGTGGCGGGCGGCACGAAGCGCGCGAGCATCGCGGCCGTCAACCAGCCCGCGGTGCCGCCCCCGACGATCACGATCGAACGCAGCGGCTCCGTCATCCGGCCTCCTGGAGGAGTCACCGCCGCGCCCCCGCCCGGGGGGGCCCCCGGGCGAGCACATGTTGGGCCCCCCCCCCCCGGCACGGGCCGGCCGGACGAGAAGATCGCGGCGTGACGGGCCAGGTC
>CAXTWJ010000009.1:4027-14392 GCA_964247925.1 uncultured Sphingomonas sp. | reverse complement strand
ACCTGCCGCCGGCCTCGGCGCCCCCCAACGCCCACCCCCACCCCCCGCCGGGGCCCCGCCCCCCGGCCGCGGGGCGGCGCCCCCGCGGCCCCCCCGCCGGGGGTGCCCCGATGCCTAGAACTTGTAGGCCAGCCCCGCCAGGAAGCGGCGGCCATAGTCCTGATTGTCGATGATCAGGTGGCTGGCCCGGTCCTCCGTCACGAACGGCTCGCTGGTCAGGTTCTGGCCCTGCACCAGGATGCCGAGGCCCTTCAGAGGCCCGTTCGGGAACTCGTAGCCGATCTGCGCATCGACGATCGTCTCGCTGCGCGCCTGCCGGTTGGTCGCCCCCGGCCCGAGCGAGATCACCTCCGCGAGGAAGCCCGACCGGTAGCGCACGCTGCCGCGCGCGGAGAAGCCGGCCTTTTCGAAGAAGACGGTGCCGTTCGCCACGTGCTTGGACAGGCCGGGCAGGGGCTGCGACGGATCGCCCGGGTTCGCGGTGATGTCCGAGTGCGTGTAGGAGTAGCTGCCGATCACGCCGAAGCCCGACAGGAAGGACGTGATGTTGTCGAGCGGGATCGTGCCCGACACCTCACCGCCATACAGCGTCCCGCCCTGCCCGTTCACCGGCTGGCTGATGATGCCCAATGTCGTGGCGGGGGTGACGCCCCCGGTGGGCACACCCGCGAAGTCGAAGATGTTAGAGGCGGTATAGATGTAGGATTCGAGGTACTTGTAGAAGCCCGCGACCGCGAAATAGCCGGTGTGGCTGATGTAATGCTCAAACGACACGTCCACGCCGTCGGCGATCCACGGCTTCAGGCGTGAGTTGCCGCCATTGCCGTTGAAATAGGCCTGGTACGGGTTGGTGAGCAGTAGCCCGTTCGGGTTGGTGTTGAAGGTGAAGGACGACTTCAGCTGATCCATGCGCGCCCGCGCCAACGTCCGCGCGACACCGACACGCAGCACGTTGCGATCGTCGAAACGCGCGCTCAGGTTGAAGCTGGGCAGCACGTCCACATACTTGCGCCCGTCGGTGAACGCGCCGCCGTTGTTGGAGCCGCCGATGTTCAGGTACCCGTCCGAGCTCTGGTTGGTGTAGATCACCTGAACGCCCAGATTGCCGGTCAGCGACCCCGCCTTGCGCATCGGCGTATCCCAATTGTAGCGCAGCCAGCCCGTCGCGACATTCTCGTGCAGCGTCCAGGTGTTCGCCTCCGTGGTCGCGTTGCCGTTGGGCAGCAGCGCGAGAATGCCGCCATCGACCAGTTTCTTGGAATTGAAGCGGATGATGCCCGGGATACCCAGATAGGACAGGTCGGTCGTGCCCAGGATATAGTCGGAGGGCACGGTAACGCTGACCTGGTGGTTGGGGTCCGCCACCGTCGCCGCGGCGCTGAGGTAAAACTCGGTCGGCAGATACCTTTTGGTGCGGTGCGTGTAGTTGCCGCCCAGCTCGACCGAGTTGCCGTCCGAGAAATCATAGGAGGCGCTGGCCCGCAGCGCGTACAGCTCGTCCTTCACGTCCGGCGAGCTGTAATATCCGTCCTGCCCGCCCGGCACCAACCGGTCGCGTGCGCCCGCCGCCCAGCCCTGCGGACTGGTCAGCTTGATGACGTTGGGATCGGTGTAGTTGATCTGCGAGTTGTTGAAGGTGGTGATGCCGTTCCCCTGGGTCTGGAAACCCAGCGTGTCGAACGGACCGACATTCGGATTGGAGCCGAGGCCATCGGCCGTGACGCCGCGCGACGTGCCGGCATAGCTTTCGATATAGATGTCCTTGCGCTTGATGCGCGAGTAGCTGGCGTCGCCGACCAGCGTCAGCGGCCCCGACTGGTATTTGGTGTTGAAGCCGGACGAGAAGATGTTGGCGTCGCGCTCGACATAGTCGCTGCGCAGCACGCCTTTGACGTTGCCCCAGGTGCCGGCGGTGATCCGGTCACCCGTCACCGTGTAGCCCGGCTGCAGCACGGCATTGCCCCAGAACAGCGGGAACTCGATGCCGCTGAGCGCCTGATCCTCCTCGAACTTGGTGTAGAGCACGTCCAGCGTCGAGGTCAGGTCGGACGTGGGCTGCCATTCCACCGTGCCGATCACGCCGGTGCGGGTCAGCTTGTTGGACTGCACGAACGGCTTGGCGCCGCCGATGATGTACTTGCCCTGCGCCGCGGCATATGCCGGGCTGACCTTGTAGCTGCCGTCGGCCTGCAGCGTGCCGTACGTCGCGTTGTTGCCGTCGAACGTGGGATAGCCCCAGGCGTTGAACCGCTCGAACTGGCTGGGCGAGCTCATGTGCGCGACGCCCAGCGTCACGCCCAGCGTGTTGTCGGCGAACTGGTCGATATAGGTGCCGCTGACGCGATAGCCCTTGTCGGTGCTGCCGGCGTTCAGCTTGCCCTTGGTAACGATCTCGCCGCGCGCATTGGCGGCGAACACGCGCTTGCCGTACTCCAGCGGGCGCACGGTGCGCAGGTCGATCGTGCCCGACAGGCCCTGGCCGATCAGGCCGGCCGAGGGCGTCTTGTACACCACCACCTGGCCCAGCAGCTCGGACGGATACTGGTCGAACTCGACCGAGCGGTTGTCGTTGGTCGAGACCTGCTCGCGGCCGTTCAGCAGCGTGGTGGAGAAGTCGGGGGCGAAGCCGCGGATGCTGATCGACTGGTCGCGGCCGTCCACGCGCTGCGCCGTCACGCCGGGCAGGCGCGCGATCGACTCGGCGATCGAGTTGTCGGGCAGCTTGCCGATATCCTCCGACGACACGCTTTCCAGGATTTGGTCGGCGCGGCGCTTGGTGTTGATCGCGTTGGTGATGGAGGCGCGGAAGCCGGTGACCACCACGTCCGACCCCTCCGTCGGGGCGACGGCGTCGGCCTGCGCGGCCTGACCGCCGACGTCCTGGGTCGGCTGCTCCGCGCTGTTGCCCGGCGTCTTGGTCGCCTGCGGGTTGGTGGTGCTCGGCGCGCTCGTGCTCGGGCCGCCATCGGTCTGCGGATCGGCCTGGCCGCCGGTC
Organism: uncultured Sphingomonas sp.; assembly: GCA_964247925.1. Lineage (GTDB taxonomy): Bacteria > Pseudomonadota > Alphaproteobacteria > Sphingomonadales > Sphingomonadaceae > Sphingomonas. The sequence continues at coordinate 11,397 of CAXTWJ010000009.1, read as the reverse complement.
TGGGCCTGCTGCGCCATCGCCGCCGCCGGCGAGCCGACGATCAGCGCGATGCCGAGCGCGCCGAGGCTGGCGGTCGCCAGCAGGCGCCGCGACGCCCGGCGAGCGGGGATGTCCATAGCTGACCCGGAAATCTGCCTCACCATCATCCTCCCTGCGTCGAGACCTTGGGCATCTCGTTAGCGCAATCGTTTACATGGCAGTTTTCTGACTAGGCAAGGGGCGCCGTGACGAAGCCCTGCTTTTTTTCCGAGGGGTGGCGTTCATGCCACACCAGTCGGGCGCGTGCCATCAGGTCCGGGCGCCGGCGATCGTGTCGAGCCACGCCTGGTGCGCGGGCGCGGCGTCCGCCACCGCCGCGATCGCCGTCCGCAGCGAGCGCAGCCGGTCGGCCGCGGGCACGCCCGCGCGCTCCTCCAACAGCGGCGACCAGTGTCGCGGCACCGCGCCCTGACCCACCAGCACCGCCAGCCAGCTGGCGTTCTGGAACAGCTCGGTGCCGGGCGACACCAGCCGCCCGCCGAACCGGAACTGCTCCAGCCGATACGCCAGCGCGTCGGGCAGCGTCATGTCGCGGCAGTGGCGCCACAGCTCGCCCGCGACGCGGGTGTTCAGATGATAGTGCAGGATCAGGAAGTCGCGGATGCGCTCATATTCCTCGCCCGTCAGCCGGTTGTACTCGGCCGCGGCGGGCGCGTCGCCGGCGCGGTCGGGGAACAGCGCCAGGAAGCGGGCGATGCCGCTCTGCACCAGATGGAGGCTGGTGGACTCCAGCGGCTCCATGAATCCCGCCGCCAGGCCCAGCGCCAGGCAGTTGCCCTGCCAGAAGGCACGGCGCCGCCCGGTCGTGAAGCGCAGCACGCGCGGTTCGGCGAGCGGTGGGCCTTCCAGCGTCGCCAGCAGCGCGTCGCGTGCCGCGTCTTCGCCCATGTGCGCGCTCGCGAAGACCAGGCCGTTGCCGATCCGGTGCTGCAGCGGGATGCGCCACTGCCAGCCCGCCGCGCGCGCGGGCGATCGCGTGTAGGGCGCGCGCGGCCCGCTCGCGTCGCACGCCGCCGCGACCGCGCGGGCGCACGGCAGCCAGTGACTCCAGTCCTCGAAGCCGACGCCGAGCGCCCGGCCGAGCAGCAGCGACGCGAAGCCGGTGCAGTCGATGAAGAAGTCGCCCGCGACCCGCCGGTCGCCGTCGAGCCGCAGCGCGGCGACTTGGCCCCCGTCGCCGTCCAGCTCGACATCGACAATGCGCCCCTCCGTGCGCACGACGCCGCGCGCTTCGGCGTACTGGCGCAGGAAGGCGGCGAACAGCCCGGCATCGAGGTGATAGGCGTAGTCGAAGGTGGATTGCACCTGCCGCGGCTCGCGCGACGGGTGCTCGAACCGGCCGCGCGCGGCCAGCGCGGCGGCCATGGAATAGTCGCCCAGCGGCGCGCCCTCGCCCGCCAGCCGCTCGCGCAGCCACCATTGGTGAAAGGGGGCCTGGTCGAAGCCGACGCCGAACACGCCGAAGGGGTGGAAGTAGCGCTCGCCCTCGTGACCCCAGTCGACGAACTGGATGCCCAGCTTCGCGGTGGCGCCGATCGCGCGCATGACCGTCGGCTCGTCGAGCCCGAGCTGCTGCAGGAACAGCTTGATCGGCGGAATGGTCGCCTCGCCCACCCCGACCGTGCCGATCTCGTCCGACTCGACCAGCTCGATCCGGCAGCCGCCGCGCAGGCTGTTGGCGAGCGTCGCGGCCACCATCCAGCCGGCCGAGCCGCCGCCGGCGACCACGATGCGGCGCGGTCCCCGACCGGCGGTCATGGCTGGAGCGGCCCCACCAGCATGGTCTTGAGGCGCCGCATCAGATCGGGCGTCATCGCCCCGAACACGCCGCGCGCCGCGGGCGGAATGTGCTCCATCGGATCACCGTTCACCCCGAAGATGTAATGGTCGAACATGACCCGCCACGCCTCGCGCTCCGCCGGGGGGAGCTCGCGCAGCGTGAGCAGCGCGTGGAACAGGGTGAAGAGCGGCGTGACGAGCCAGGCCGGGCCGTCGCGCCACCAGAAATTGACCATGGCCCCGACCGGATCGAGCGATTCGACGTGGTGCCACCACAGGCTCGGCACATACAGCGCGTCGCCCGGCTCCAGTTCCGCCACCCGCGCCGCCGCCATCGCGTCCGCGAAGCGGGGAAAGCGTTCGAGGTCGGGCGCGGCGAAATCGACCAGGCTGACCGGCTGCCCCGCCGGCGTGAAGTCGAGCGGGCCGACATACAGATTGCGGACCTGCTCGGTCGGGAACAGCGTGAAGCGCCGCCGCCCCAGCACCACGCACGCCAGGTTCTGCGGCACGTCCCAGTGCGCCGCCGTGCGCGCGCGGCTGCCCAGCCACAGCGACACCAGCATCTCGCGATCCTGATCGAGCAGCGGCATCGGCACCGCCGACCGTAGTGACGGGAGGTGCTGGGCGAGCGGGATGGCGCCGGCATAGGCGGCGAAGGCGGCGGGATCGCCGCGATGCGCGATGAGATAGGCGAGCAGGTCGCCCAGCGGCACCACCCGGCGTTCATGGTTGAAGCCGGCGAGGTCGTCGGCGTAGCCGAACCGTCCCTCGATCGCCGGCGCGCCGAACCAGACGGGCACCGGCCGCCCCGCGTCATGCCCGTTCAGATAGTCGGCGAACGCCTGCTCGGACCTCCGGCCCGCGGCGACCACGGGCCAGTCCGCGACCAGCCCCTTCAGCACGGCGGGCCGGGCAGCGGGCACGATCTCCCGCTCGAACCGCTCGCGCGTGACGCCGCTCAGCGTCTCGACCGCAGGCGTGCCGGCCCACATCGCCGCCGGCCGTCAGGGTCGCGCGATCACGACCTCGGCCGCGCGCGGCTGGTCGTCGAGCACGAAGCCGAGCTGCCCGGCCGCCGCATCCGACCGGCTCGCGACCGTGCGGCTTCCCAGCGTGACGCGGCCCTCCCCCTGCCAGCCATGGACCGTCACGGCGATCTTGCGCCAGGGCGATGCGAAGCGGCCCTCGCGCCGGTCGAAGGTCAGTCGCAGCCCGGTCGCGGTCACCGTGCAGCGCACCGCCTGGCGCAGGAACTGGCCGCGCGCATAGCCCATCGAGTGACCGTCATCGGCGTAGAGGTCGCCCGCGCAGTCGTCGCCCGGATAGACGTCCAGGGCGAGCGGCCCGGCGGGCGTCTCGGCCGTGCTCTGCACCACCGCCTGGCGCGGCAGGATGGTGCCCGCGCGCACGAACACGGGCAGATAGTCTAGCCGCGGCGTCTCGCGGACCACGTCGCCGCGCGTCTGCGCCGCGCCGGTCGCCTGCCTGGCCGACTGGATCACGCCGGCGCCGGTCGCCCGCGGCGTGCCCGCCCGCCTGCCGGTCCAATAATCGTACCAGCCCCCTGCCGGCAGACACACGTCATAGGCCTGCGGCGAACCGGGGTTGGGCGGCGGCGCGATCAGCAGTCCCTTGCCCAGCGTGAAGGTCCAGGACTGGTCGCACGGCGCGCTGATCGCGGCGGGGTAGTCGTAGAAGACCGGCCGCAGGATCGGGTCGCCCGTGCGCGCGTTGCGCTCGGCCAACCCGTACAGGTACGGCATCAGCCGGTAGCGCTCCTCCACGAAACGCCGACGGATGGCGAGGTGCTCGGGCCCATCAACCCACGGCTCGACGCGCGGCGTACCCTTGGCCGAGTGGTTGCGGAACACGGGATAAAAGGCGCCGATCTCGTACCAGCGGGTCAAAAGGTCGGGGCTGGGGCCGCCGGCGAAGCCGCTGACGTCGGCGCCCGCATAGGAGAAGCCGGACAGCCCCAGGTTGATCAGCTGCTGGATCGACAGCTTCAGGTGATCCCAGGTCGCGGAATTGTCGCCCGTCCAGGTCACCGAATAGCGCTGCCCCCCGGCATAGCTCGCCCGCGTCATCACGAACGCGCGCTCGTTCGGGTTAAGCCGGCGCAGGCCGTCGAACGTCGCGCGCGTGTTCTCCATCCCGTACACATTGTGCATCTCCGTGTGCGGGGCGGTGCGGGCTGCGAAGTCGTCGCTGGCGATGTGGTGAACATTGTCGAGCGGCATGGTCTTGGTCGGGGTCTGGAACACCGCCGGCTCGTTCATGTCGTTCCAGGCGCCGGCGACGCCGTCTGCCACCTCCTTCTTGAACAGCCCGCCCCACCAGTCGCGGACCCTGGCATCGGTGAAGTCGGGGAACACCGACGGTCCCGGCCACACCGGCGCCACATAGGGCTTGCCGTCCGCCGCGTGCACGAACGCGTCGCGCGCCGCGCCGCTGTCGTACGGGGCATAGCCTTCGCCCGGCAGGTGCGCGACGTGCAGGTCGGTGATGGTCACGACCTTGTAGCCGTCGCGCCCCATCTCGCCGATCAGCCCTTTCAGGTCGGGGAAGGTCTGCGTGTTGACGGTGAACGGGCGATTGCGGTCCTGGAAATCGATGTCGAGCCACAGCACGTCGGTCGGCACCTTGTCCGACCGGAGGCGCCCCGCGACCTGGCGGAGCTCGTCGGCGGACATGTAGCTGTAACGTGACTGCTGGTAGCCGAGCGCCCATTTCGGGGTCAGCGGCGCCTTGCCGGTCAGATCCGTGTAGCGGCGCACGACGTCCGCCGTCGATGGCCCGGCGATCAGGTAATAGTCGATCGGCCCGTCCGGCCCGCCGAACGACACGACATCGCCCTCGCGGTGGCCGAAGTCGAACCAGGTGCGCCACGTGTTGTCGAGGAACAGGCCGTAGCTGCCCCCCTCCCCGCCGACGCCGATGAAGAACGGGATCGACTTGTAGATCGGATCCTCCGCGGGCGAATAGCCGAACGCGTCCGTGTTCCAATCGACGAAGCTGCGACCCCGCCGGTCCAGCCCGCCCGTCTTGTCGCCCAGCCCGAAATAATGCTCCGCCTGTCCCATGGTCTTGCGCAGCGTAAAAGCGGCGCCGTCGCGCGTGGCGGGCGCGGCATCGGCGCTGATGACCTTTCCGTTCAAGTCCTCGACCACCCCGATCCGGAACGGCTCCTGGGCCCGCGCGGCGCGGACACGCGGAGCACGTCAGCGCCGAGCCGCGCCTCCGCCCCGTCGGGGCGGGGGACGACCTTCCCGGCCGGCGCCGCCGCGATGGCGCCGCCCTGGGCCGCCGACGCGGGACAGCCCCATGTCGCGAGCCCGACCAGTCCGGCCATCATCGCCATTGTCCGCATGTCCCGTCCTCCCATCGCCGTCCCTGCCCGGGCTCTCGATGCAATCGTTTGCGCCAAATTCAATGCCAGCGCAATCGGCTCACGCGGACTGTCGGCTCACCAGCTCGAGCGGAATCCGGCGCGAGGGCGCGTCGCGGCCGGCGATGCGATCAAACAGAAGATCCAGGATGACGTCGGCCGCCAGCGAAAGGTTCTGGCGGATGGTGGTCAGCGCCGGCGTCGCGTGCGCGGCGAGGCTGACATCGTCGTAGCCGATGATCGCGACGTCGTCGGGCACGCGCCGCCCCCCTCCGGTCAGCGCGCGGATCAGCCCCATGGCGATCATGTCGGACGCGGCGAACACTGCATCCACGTCGAGGTGCGCCGCGACCAGATCGTGCAGCCCGGGCGCGGATGGGTTGAAGGCGAGCGGCACCTCCAGATAGGGGCCGGGATGCAGGCCCGCGGCGCGCAGCGCGTCCAGGTAGCCGTCGTGCCGGGCCGCCAGCTCCGGGATGTCGGTCATTCCCGCGTACGCGATCCGCTGCTTGCCCGCCGCGATCAGATATTCGGTCGCCAGGCGGCCACCGCGTCGGTTGTCGGTACCCACGCAGCAATAGTCCTGGTCGTCCGCCCCGCTCTCCCCCCAGACCACGAGCGGCTTGTAGCTGCGCCCGACGGCGCGCAGCACCGACTGCTGATCCGACTGGCACAGGACGATGATGCCATCAACCCGGCCGCTGCGCGACAGGTTGGCCAACCATGCGGAGTCGTGCGGCGTCACCGCCGACAGCAGCATGGCGTGCTCACGCCGCGCCAGCCCGTCCATCAAGTGGCCGATCAGCGCCGTGTAGAACGGATCGGACACGCGCTGCGCACTTTCATGGCCGAGCGGGATAACGACGCCCACCGAATGCGTCCGCCCCAGTCGCAGGTTACGGGCGGTTTGATTGATCTGGAAGCCGTGACGGCCGGCTATCTCCATCACCCTGTGCCGTGTGGCGGGACTGATCCGGGCGTTGCCGGACAAAGCACGCGAAACGGTCGCAGGAGTGACTCCGGCGATCGCCGCGATGTCGGCCAACGTCCTGACCTCCTTTGTCATGCCTTGCCCTCAACTGACGCCACGTATTGCTTTAAGCTGTATCTCGACCCTGCCCTGTCGTCCAATCTGCACCAGCTGCCGACGATAGGCTGAAGGTCCTCCGGTTTTTAGATCCAGCGTGATGGTGAGCATCCGGCGTTCGTTCGACGGCTATTCTGGCCGCGGCAGCAGCAATTCGACGGCGTGGGCCAGCCACGCGAGCTGACGCCGGGTCTGGGCGCCGGCGCGCGTCGTTGACGAACGTCCGAACTTGGTGGGTCGGCAAACGTGCCTGAATGTCGCTTCATGGGTCGTGTCTGCCGTTCAAGCGGCCCGAGGCAAATCAATTCTCCAGGCTTTTCAGCACCCATTTTGGTCGTCTCCGGGGCACCATCACGAACATCGGCGCGCCACTCGGTCCCCTACTCCGCGATCGCGTCGTCTTGCCCGCGCACGGTAAGCAGCACCAGCAGGCCGAGCAGCAGCAGCCCCGACAGCGGCAGCAGGCCGACGCGCTGGGACCCGCTGATCGCCGTCGCCAGCTGCACCAGCAGCGGTCCCAGCCACATGGTGGCCGTGCCCGCGATCACGAACAGCCCGAAGAAGATGCCGACCTTGTCCGCCGGCACCACGCGCGTCAGCATGGTGCGACTGGACGCATAGGCGGCGGTCACGGTCACCGCGCCAATCGCATAACAGCCGATCAGGGCCAGTTCGGGCGCAGTGCGGAACACCGGGCCGCCCCATACCGGCGCGTGCGCCGCCGGATCCCATGCGCGGTAGAACAGGAGCCGCGGCGTCTGACCCAACGCCATCAGCTGCCCCACGATCACGCCAGCGATTTCGAGGATCAACGCGCGCTTGGGGCCGATCCGGCTGTCGAGCCAGCCGGCCAGCAGGCCACCGCCGATCGAGAAGGTGGACAGGATCAGCCCCAGCGTCAGCAGCTCGGGCGTGCGCCAGCCCATCACCCCCGCCGAATAGACGCCGGTGAAGATCAGGATGCCGGTCAGGCCATCGGTGAACAGCAGGCTGGCGCCGAGATAGGTCAGCGCGTCGCGATAGCCGCGCGCCTGCCCGACCAGCGCCTTGAGGTCGGCGAAGGCGAGCGGGACC
>CAXTWJ010000009.1:763-4017 GCA_964247925.1 uncultured Sphingomonas sp. | reverse complement strand
GGACGGTGCCGAGCGCCAGCAGCAGCGCGGCCAGGATCGGCGCGACACGGTCGGGCTCATGCAGACCCGGGTCGAGGCCGAACAACGGCGCCGCCGCCACGCCCGCGCCGCCGTGACCGGGCAGCACGAACGCCCAGAGCGTGAACACGAGCGCCAGGACCGACACGAGATTGCCGAGCGCCAGGCCCAACCCCGAGGCCGCACCCGCGCCGCGTAGCCCGGCGGCGGGCAGCAGCAGCGCGTTGTGCAGCGTCTGCGTCCAGGCGAACAGCACGCCCAGCGCGGCCAGGATCGCGACCGCGGCGGTCGCGTTCAGACCCGCGCCGTCCGGCCTGACCCACCACAGGGCGACCATCAACGGCAGCATCAGCGCGACCACGCCCGCCAGCCACGGCTTGCGCGGCCCCAGCCGATCCACGACGCCGCCGAGCAGCGGTGCGGTGAACGCGACCACCCAGCCGCCATATTTCGCTCCCGCAGCGATCAGCGCCTGGCCGCGCACCGGATCGCCGACCACGGCCGTCGCGAAATAAGGAACGAAGACATAGATGGTGACCAGGATGATGTACGGATCGCGCCCGCCCTGGAACAAGGCCCACGCCCAGGCGGCGGATCCCAGGCGAGGTGATCGGGCCATGTCGGCGGGCGCGGGAGCAGAGGTGGCGCTCACGCCCCGTCTCCCGGGGCGAACAGTCCGACGAGCACCTGGTCCGCGTCGCCGAAGGTGCGGTGCCCGGCCATGTTCACCCGCTTGACCCGCCTCTGGAACAAAGCGCTGCTGGTCAGCGTCGCGCGGCCGACCGCCGCCGCCGCATAGTCATGCACGGTGGAGACCTGCCACAGGCCGCGCCACCTCACCCGGACGAAGCAGCGGTCCCGATCCAATGCGATGTCGAAGGGCGGTTCGGTCATCGCCGGCGAGGCCATCAGCCGCCCAGCACCGCGTCCACGACCGCCGCGGCCTTGGCATAGGGCGCGTAGAAGGCGTCGATCATGTCGCCCTCGCCGCGCCGCACGACGCCGCGCTGGTTGGAGAACTCGCGAAAGCCCTCCGGCCCGTGATGCCGGCCCATCCCGCTCATGCCCGAGCCGCCGAACCCCATCGAAGGGAGCGAGCTCTGCACGGCGCAGGTGTTGACGCACGCGCCGCCCGAGTGCGTGCTCGCCAGCACCTGGTCGGCGACCGCGTCGTCGCCGAACACGAACAGCCCCAGCGGCCGCTCACCCGCGTTGACCAGCGCGATCGCGTCCTCGAGCGCGTCATAGGGCACGACGGGCAGGATGGGGCCGAAGATCTCCTCGGTCATCACGCGCAGGTCGCTCGCGGGGTCGATCAACATCGACAAGGGCATCCGGCGCGTGTGCGGATCGACGGCGCCATCCTTTTCCAGCGGCACGATCCGGGTCTGCCGCTCGGCCGCCTCGTCCAGCATTCCGGTCAGCCGCTGCAGGTGCCGGTCGGAGATGATGCCGGTGCAGTCGGGGCCACGGCTGTACTCGGGCGCGACGCGCGCCATGAACGCCTGTGCTTGCGTGACGAAGGTCTCGACCTCAGCGCGCGGGACGAGCGCGTAATCGACCGACACGCACATCTGGCCGTTCTTGACGACCTTGGTCCCGATCACCGATTCGACGTTGCGGGGCGTGACCGCGCCCGGGGTCAGGATCGCGGGGCATTTGCCGCCCAGCTCCAGCGTCACCGGCGTCAGGTTACGCGCCGCCGCCAGCATCACCTCGCGCCCCACGCCCGGGCTGCCGGTATAGAGCAGGTGGTCCCACGGAACGGCGGAAAAGGCGCGGGCCAGCTCGACGCCGCCAACCGCGACATGGACCAGGTCGGGGTCGAACGCGGCCGCCACCATCTCGGCGAGCAGCGCGGCGCAGGCGGGCGTATATTCGGACGGCTTGACGATCACCCGGTTGCCCGCCGCCAGCATGTCCACCATCGGCCCGACCGACAGGTCGAAGGGGAAGTTCCACGGCACCATGTTGCCGATCACGCCCTTGGGCTGATACTCGACGCGCGCGCTCGCGGTCCCGAAGACGCCCGCATCCATCGAGCGCTCCGACGGCGCCATCAGCTCGTCGAGGTGTTCGCTGACGAACTGCGCGCGGCCGATCACGCCCAGCACCTCGATCAGGTCGGACGCGCCGGCGGGGTGCGCGCCGAAGTCAGCCGCCACCGCATCGGCGATCCGCGCGCGGTTACCGGCCATCATGCCCATCAAGGCGCCCAGCCGCTCGCGCCGGGTCGCCGCGGACGGCGCGCGATCGGCGGCGAAGGCGGCGCGCTGCCGGGCAAAGGCGGCATGGAGGTCGGCGATCGCCGGCGTGTCGGCGGTCTGCGCGAACGGCTCGGCGGGGGTTTCCAGGATCGACATGGCGTGGTTCCTCAGCCCTGCATGGCCATCATCATCGCGAACAAGGGCGTGCGCTCCTCGCGCACCGCTTCCGGCTCCTCGACCGCCTGGCGATCAAAGGCCTTGAGCTCGTCCGGTACATACCAGTGGAGCTTGTCGGAACCATAGGCGGCAAGCACGGTGTCCGCGATCTCGGCCGGCTGGACCAGCCGCCACATCCCCTCGCTCGGCGCGGCCGCGCGCATCCCGTCGGACAGCAACGGCGTGTCGATCAGGCCGGGGAACAGGTCGGCGACGCGCACCCCGTGGCGCTGCCACTCGATCGTCAGCGCTTCCGTCAGGCCGCGCACCGCGTGCTTGGTCGCCGAATAGACCGCGATCCCCGCCGTGCCCCAGATCGACGAGGAAGACGAATTGTTGAGCAACAGGCTGCCGGGCGTCGCCTTGAGCAGCGGCAGCGTCGCGCGCGCGCCGATCATCACGCCGAGGAGGTTGATGTTCACCACCCGCATCAGCTCGTCCCAGGGCATCTCCTCGAACAACCCGCCCGTGCCGATGCCGGCATTGTTGAACATGAGGTCGAGCCGCCCGTCGGTCGCCGCGCCGAACCGCTCGACCGCGTGCGCGAACGCCGCCTGGTCGGTCACGTCCAGCCGGTCGGTCAGCACATCATCCGCGCCGATCTCGGCGGACAGGCTGGCCAGCCCCGCCTCATCGACATCGAAGCCGCCGACGAACCAGCCGGCGGCCGCGAAGCGGAACGCCGTGGCGCGGCCCATGCCCGATGCCGCGCCGGTGATGAAGATCGACCTGCGCCCGTTCGCCCGTGCCATCACGCGTCCTCCCGTTCGGCCGGGCTGGAGCTCGACGGCGATCACGCCCGGGCCGAACGGG
>CAXTWJ010000009.1:0-753 GCA_964247925.1 uncultured Sphingomonas sp. | reverse complement strand
GGCCCGGGCGTGATCGCCGTCGAGCTCCAGCCCGGCCAGGTCGCCACCGGCCCGCCATTCGCGCAGCAGCTGCGCGAAGGCGATCGGCCCGGGCGCGAACGTGCCCGACGCGGCGCCGCTGGCCGACGGCCGGCCCTCGTTGTTGTAAAAGCCCGGCGTGCATTCCTCGAAGATCTTGCGCCTGGCGGCCACGCCCTCGACGATCAGATCGACCCAGCTCCGCTCCGCCGCCTCGGTCGGCTCGACCGCGCCGATGCCTCGTTCCAGGCATTGATCGACGATGTGCGCGATGTGCGCCGCCTGCTCGGCGATCATGTGCGGGAAATTGGGCGACATCCCCGCCTGCGCCTGACTGATCACGAAGACGTTGGGAAAGCCGCGGGTGTGCATCCCGTGCAGCGTCGACAGCCCGTCCTGCCACTTGGCATCCAGCCCCAGCCCGCCGACGCCCCGGATGCGCATGTCGCCCGAGCGCTTGGCGTAGGAGGAGGAGGTGTCGAAACCGGTGGCGAAGATCAGGCAGTCGAGGGGATATTCCACGCCGTTCACCACCGCGCCAGCGGGCGTGATCGCCTCGACGCCCGCGCGTCCCGTCTCGACCAGCTGGACGTTGGGCCGATTGAACGCCTGGAGATACTCGTCGGAGAAGCACGGGCGCTTGCAGTAGACGCTGTACCAGGGCTTCAGCGCGTCGGCCGTCGCGGGCTAGCGCACCAAAGCGGCCACCCGCTCCCCCGTCGCCGGCCACTTATA
>CAXTWJ010000008.1:3212-22386 GCA_964247925.1 uncultured Sphingomonas sp. | reverse complement strand
CCCCCCCCGCGACCCAAGTGCCGTATCTGGTTCGGATGCCCCTCCGTCACGCGCCTTCGCCGCGCGCCACCTCCCCGCAAGCGGGGAGGATCAGGGCAGCAGGAACGTCCCCTCGATGACCGTGACGCACGGCCCGCCGAGCACGACGCGGTCGCCCGCCAGCTCGCACGTCAGCCGCCCGCCACGCGCGCTGGCCTGGAAAGCGGTGAAGCGGTCGCGGCCGAGGCGCTTCGCCCAATAGGGCACGATCACCGCATGCGCCGAGCCGGTCACAGGATCCTCGTCGATGCCCGCGCCGGGCGCGAACATTCGGCTGACGATGTCGGTTGCCTTGCCCGCCGCGGTGACGATCGCCTGCCGATCGCCCGCCTTGGCCAGCCGCGCGAAATCGGGCGAAAGCGCGCGGACCTGTTCTTCGTTTTCCAACACGACCACGCCATAGCCGCCGTCGCGCCATAGCGTCTCGACCACGCCTTGGTCGATGCCGAGCGCCGCGACCAGCTCCGGCATCGGTCGCCTCTCCGGCGCCCAGGCGGGCAGCGCCAGCTCGTACCTGTTGTCCACGCGCGTCACCGTCAGCACGCCCGCTTGTCGCGTCGTAAAACGGACCGCGCTCCGCGCCGGGTCGGACGACAGCACGAAGTGACCGCTGGCGAGCGTCGCATGGCCGCACAGCCGAACTTCGGAATTGGGCGTGAACCAGCGGAGCTCGAAATCCGCGTCGCCGCTTTCGTCGGGGACGATGAAGGCGGTTTCGGACAGGTTGTTCTCCGCCGCGATCGCCTGGAGGACATCCTCCTCCAGCCACGCCGACAGCGGCATCACCGCCGCCGGATTGCCCGTGAACGGCCGGTCGGCGAAGGCGTCGATCTGCGCGAAGGGTATCCTCAACGTCGTTCCTCATCCTGAAATACCCGTTCGTCCCGAGCGAAGTCGAGGGACAGGATGTCTCGACTTCGCTCGACACGAACGGGTTAGATGCGCTTCCCGAACCAGTGCGGCGTGACGTCCGCCTCGACCAGCGGATTGTCGGTATCGACATGGCCTTCCGGATCGAGGTGGATCAGCACCTCCACCTTGGGGAAAGCCCGCTTCAGCGCCGCCTCGACGCTCTCGACGATGTCGTGCGCGTCATGGACGGTCAGGCGCGGGTCCACCTCCATGTGGAACTGCGCGAAGTCGTGCGTGCCCGCGCGCCGCGTGCGGAAGTCGTGAATGCCCTTCAGCCCCGGCTGGCGCGCGGCGACCTCCAGGAAGGCGGCGCGCTGATCCTCCGACCATTCCTTGTCCATCAACTGGTCGACCGCGTTGGACGAGGCGCGGATCGCGCCCCAGGCGAGCCAGGCGGCGATGGCGATGCCGAAGATCGGGTCCGCACGGTGCCAGCCGAGCAGCTGGTCGAGCACCAGGGCGATGATCACCGACCCGTTCAACAGGATGTCCGACTGATAGTGGATGTTGTCCGCCAGGATCGCGACCGACCCCGTTTGGCGGATCACGCGCCGCTGATAGGCGAGCAGCAGCGCGGTCGCCGCGATCGCCAGCAGTGACACGCCGATGCCCAGCCCGACCTCGCGCGTCGCGGTCTCGGCATGGAGGGCGCCCACCGCCCGCCACGCGATGCCGACTGCGGAAACGGAGATCAGCATGACCTGGAACAGCGCGGCCAGCGCCTCCGCCTTGCCGTGGCCGAAGCGGTGGTCGTGGTCCGCCGGCTCGGCCGCCAGCTTGACGCCGTAGAGCGTGACCAGGCTGGCGAGCAGGTCCAGCCCGGTGTCGGCGAGCGACCCCAGCATCGCGACCGATCCGGTCGCCCAGGCGGCGAACCCCTTCACGCCCAGCAGGAACAGCGCGGTGCCGACGCTGAACAGCGCCGCGCGTAGGGCGAGCGGGATGACGCGGCGGCGCTCGTTCTCTGTCACGGGAACAGCATCCCTTCGCTCCACCCGTCCGGGGTGCGCGTGAACACGCGTCGTTCGTGCAGGCGGAACGCGCGGTCCTGCCAGAACTCGATGGCGTCAGGCGCGACGCGATACCCGCCCCAGTGCGGCGGGCGTGGCACGTCGCCACCCTCGAACCGCGCCTTCATCTGCTCGAACCGTCCCTCGAAGGTCTCGCGCCGATCCAGCGGCCGCGACTGGTCCGACGCCCAGGCGCCCAGCTGCGAATCGCGACTGCGCGAGGCGAAATACGCGTCCGACTCCGCATCGGAGGCGAGCGTCACCGCGCCCTCGACGCGGACCTGACGCCGGAGCGACTTCCAGTGGAACAGCAGCGCCGCGTGCGGATTGGCGTGGAGGTCCGCCGCCTTGCGCCCCTCGCGGTTGGTGTAGAACACGAAGCCGTCCGGCCCGTGCCCCTTCAGCAGCACCATGCGCAGCGACGGCCGCCCGTTCGCGTCCGCCGTCGCCAGCGCCATCGCGTTGGAATCGTTCGGCTCCGACGCGCGCGCTTCGGCGAACCACGCGTCGAACAGGGCGAAAGGGTCATCCATGGCGCGCGCCCTTAGCCCAGTTTGCGGGCGAACGGAACGAGTCCGCGCCCCCGTTGATTAAATCGCCTCCGCAACGAGGTGCCCCCGATGCCCGCACGTGCTTATTGGCAAGGTCAGATCCGGCTCGCGCTGGTGTCGATCCCCGTGGAAATCTATGCCGCGACCAAGTCGGGCGCGCAGATCTCTTTCAAGCAGATCCACGAGCCGACGGGGCAGCCCATCCATTACGAAAAGGTGGTGACCGGCGTCGGCCCCGTCGATGTGAACGAGATCGTCAAGGGCTATGAGGTTTCCAAGGGCGAATATGTCCTGCTGGATCAGGACGAGATCGACGCGGTCAAGCTCGAGTCCAAGAAGACGCTGGAGCTGACCCAGTTCGTCGATCAGTCGGAAATCGACGTGCTCTATTACGAGAAGCCGTATTTCGTCGTGCCGGCCGACGACCTGGCGGAGGAGGCGTTCATCGTGCTGCGCGAGGCGTTGCGCCGGTCGAAGAAGGTCGGGCTGGGCCAGCTGGCGTTGCGCGGCCGCGAGTACGTCGTCAGCCTGAAGCCGTGCGGGCGCGGCATGGTGCTGGAAACGCTGCGCTATGCGGACGAGGTCAATAAGGCGCAGAACTATTTCCGGGAGATCCCCGAGCAGCAGCCCGACCCGGAACTGCTCGACCTGGCGAGCGCGCTGATCGACCGCAAGACCGGCACTTTCGATCCGCAGGAGTTCCACGACCGCTATGTCGATGCCCTGCGCGAGCTGGTCGAGCGCAAGCGCCGCGCCCATGGCGAGAAGATCATCGAGGACAAGGACAGCGGCGCCAAGTCGGGCACCAACGTCGTCGATCTGATGGCGGCCTTGAAGAAGTCGATGGAAAAGGCGGGCGGCCCGGCACCGGCCAACGACGACAAGCCTGCCCCGAGCAAGGCCGAGGGGAAGCCCGCGCGCAAGCCGGCCGCCAAGAAGCCGCCGGCGCGCAAGCGGGCCTGACATGGCCGACGCCGACGCCCTCGCGCGCTACAACACCAAGCGCGACTTCGCCCGAACGGCGGAGCCGAAAGGCGAGTTCGCGCCGGGCGACGGCCACGCCTTCACCGTCCAGAAGCACGACGCGACGCGGCTGCACTGGGATTTCCGGCTCGAGCTGGAGGGCGTGCTGAAGAGCTGGGCGGTCACGCGCGGCCCCAGCCTCGATCCCGACGAGAAGCGTTTGGCGGTCCGCACGGAGGACCACCCGCTCTCCTACGCGACGTTCGAGGGCACGATCCCCAAGGGGCAATATGGCGGCGGCACCGTGATGCTGTGGGATCGCGGCAGCTGGACGCCGCACCCCGGCAAGGATCCGGTCAAGACGCTGGCGGAGGGGCACCTCCACTTCACGCTCGACGGCGAACGGATGAAGGGCGAGTGGCTCCTGATCCGGCTGAAGCCGCGGGGCAAGGAGAGAGGCGAGAACTGGCTTCTCCGCAAGATCGGCGACGCGCACGCGGGCGGCACCGACACGCTGACCGAAGAAGCGCTGACCAGCGTCGCGACCGGGCGCACGATGGCGGAGATCGAGGGCGGCGCGGCGCCGTTGACGATGGCCGCGCCGAAGCGTCCGCCCGCCAAACGCAGGGCAGTTCCTGCCAGCGCGAAGAAGATGCCCGCCTTCACCGAACCCCAGCTCTGCACGCTGGTCGATGCCGTGCCGACCGGCGCGCAGTGGCTGCACGAGGTCAAGTATGACGGCTATCGCGCGCTGATCGCCGTTGGCGGGGGCCCATACAACAAGCGGGCGAAGGTCTTCACCCGCTCCGGCCTCGACTGGACGGATACGTTCGCCGGCATCGCGGAAGCCGCCGCCGCGCTCCCGTGCGCGTCCGCGCTGATCGACGGCGAGATCGTCGCGTTCAAGGATGGGCGGCCGGATTTCTCCACGCTCAAGGACGCGATCGGGGCGGGTGGCGCGATGACCTGTTTCGCGTTCGACCTGCTCCAGCTTGACGGCGAGGACCTGACCGCGCTGCCCAATGTCGCGCGCAAGGAGCGGCTGCGCGGCATCATCGGCGACGATCCGCGCCTGCAGTTCGCCGAACACGTGCTGGGGTCGGGCGAGGCCCTGTTCCACCGGATGTGCGCCGAAGGGCTGGAGGGCGTCGTCTCCAAGCTCGCCGACGCCCCCTATCGCGCCGGCCGCGCCAGGGCGTGGCTCAAGGCCAAGTGCATCCAGCGGCAGGAGTTCGTGATCGTCGGCTGGCTGCCGTCCGACAAGAAGCGCGGCTTCCGCTCGCTGCTGCTGGGCGTGAACGGGCCGGATGGCCTCGCCTATGCCGGCAAGGTCGGCACCGGGTTCGACGCGAAGCTGATGGACGACATCGCCGCCCGCCTCGCCACGCTGGAACAGCCCGAGCCGACCGTGACGGCGCCGCGCGTCCATGTCCGGTCCGCGCGCTGGGTACGCCCCGAGCTGGTGGCGGAGGTCGCGTTCGCGGAGGTGACGCCCGATCACCTGCTGCGCCACGCCAGCTTCCTGGGCCTGCGCGGCGACAAGCCGGCGGTCGAGGTCGTCGCGGAAGTGCCCGCGCCGCCGCCGTCCGCGCCCGTGTCGGCGATCAGGGTCTCCAACCGCGATCGGGTGATCTTCCCCGATTCGGACGTCACCAAGGGCGAACTGGCCGACTATTACCAGGCGATCGCGCCCGCCATGCTGCCCTGGGTCGCGAACCGCCCGGTGTCGCTGGTCCGTTGTCCGCAGGGGCGCGGCAAGAAGTGCTTCTTCCAGAAGCACGACGCGGGCACGTTCGGCGATACGGTCCACCATGTGCCGGTGCCGGAAAAGGACGGGCATTCGGAGGACTATCTGTACGTCGATACCGCCGACGGGCTGGTCGCGTGCGTGCAGATGGGCACGATCGAGTTCCACGGCTGGGGCTCGACCGTCACGCGGCTGGAGCGGCCCGACCGCATGGTGTTCGACCTCGATCCCGACGAAGATCTCGACTTCGACGCCACCAGGCGCGCGGCCGAGCATCTGAAGAACCAGCTCGCCGAACTGGGCCTGACCAGCTTTGCGCTGCTGTCGGGCGGCAAGGGCGTCCACGTGGTCGTGCCGCTACGCCCCCGCGCCGAGTGGCCGGCGGTGCGCGACTTTGCCGAACGCTTCGCCCGCGCCCTGGCGCAGGCGGAGCCCGAGCGATTTGTGGCGGTGATGACCAAGGCCAGGCGGACGGGCAAGATCTTCATCGACTATCTCCGCAACGGCCGGGGCGCGACCGCGATCATGCCGTTCGCGGCGCGCGCGCGGGCAGGGGCGCCGGTCGCCGCGCCCGTGAGCTGGACCGAGCTGCGCGACCTGCCCAGCGCGCACGAATGGAGTGTGCGCGACGGCGCCCGGTTGCTGGCGCGCGCGAACAGCCGCGCGCTGCAGGGCTGGGGCGTGGCGGATCAGGAGCTGCCGGACATCTAGCGCGGGCCGCGAAAGCGCGGTCGAACCGGGCCACGCGGACAGGCTCGGCCGGGCGGGGCGCCGCCCCGACCGACGACGCGGCCTGGCCGCGGCGCATCGCGGCTCTCCTCCCCGGCGACTCGTCCCAAGCGGTCGAGCAGGTCGAGAGCGCGCGCCGGCACGAGGCGGGCGACGGAGGACGCCAATTCGGCTTGCGCGCCCTCCCGCTATCGTGTCCGGTGGCTGGCGCGCATGGCCAGCCAACCCGCCCCGCGCTTCTCCGCCGAGACCCACGCGGCGCGCTGGCTCGCCGAGTATCGCGCGCGCGCCACGACGGCCGACGTGCTGGCGGACGGAGCCGACCCGGCCTGGAGCGTGGCGCTGGCCGAGCTGGCCGCGGTCGCGGGCGACGACCTCCGCCATGCGCGCGAGCGGGTCGCGCGTCATGCCGCCGACATCGGCACGGGCTGGCGCGCGCCGGGCGGGGCGGCGGCGCCCGCGGTGTCGCTGTCGCCCGTCCCGCTGCTGAGCCACGCCGACGAATGGGCCGGGATCGCCGCCGGCGTCGCCCAGCGCGCCGATCTGATCGAGCGGGTGCTCGCCGACCTGTACGGCCCCGGCCGCCTTGTCGCGGATGGCCACCTGCCCGCCGCGCTGGTCACCGGCAGCCCGTTGTTCCTGCGCCCGCTGGTCGGGATGCTGCCGCCGGGCGGCCATCACCTCCATTTCATCGCCGTTGACCTCGCGCGCGGGCCGACGGGCGAGTGGCGGGTGACCGCCGATCACCTGCGCGGTCCGGCGGGGGCGGGGCAGGCGCTCGAAAACCGGCTGGCGGGCGGCCGTACGCTGGGCGGGCTGGCCGACCGGCTCCATATCCAGCGCCACGCGCCCTTCTTCGCCGCCGCCCGCGCCGGGCTGGCCGCCGCCTGTCGGCGCGCCGACCCCCGCCTCGCGCTGCTGACCCCGGGGCGGTTCAGTCCGTCCTACCCCGAGCAGGCGCATCTCGCGCGATATCTGGGCATGCTGCTGGTCGAGGGCGATGACTTGGCCGCGCTGGATGGCAAGCTGTACGTCCGCACCATCGGCGGACTGAAGCGGGTCGATGGGCTGTGGAGCCGGCTGGCGCCCCGCCTGCTCGATCCACTCGCCTTCGACACCCATTCCCAGATCGGCGTGCCCGGGCTGATCGACGCGCTGGCGGCGGGCAATCTGGTCATGTCCAACGCCCCGGGCGCCGGCCTGCTGGAAGCGCCCGCCTGGCTCGCCTTCCTGCCCGCGCTGGCCGAGGAGCTCACCGGCGCGCCGCTCCGCCTGCCCAACATCGCGACCTGGTGGTGCGGGCAGGAGGACGCCCGGGCGGCGGTGCTGCGCGACCTCGACGAGCGGCTGATCGCGCCCGCGTTCGGCGTGACGCCGCTGGGCCTGCCCGACGGCGCGGCGATCGATCGCGACGCGGTGATCGCCGATCTCGCGCGTCGGCCGCAGGATTATGTCGCGCAGGAGCGGCTTAGGCATTCGACGGTGCCGGTGGTGATCGGCGACGCGCTGGAGCCGCGACCGTTCACCCTGCGCGTGTTCGCGGCGCGCGGCCCCGATGGCGCGTGGACGGTGCTGCCCGGTGGCCTCCTGCGCGATGCCGTCGAGCCCCACGCCTGGACCGCCGATGTCTGCGTCCACGGGCCGGAGCCGCAGCCGCCGCTATCGTTGTTGCAGCCGGCCGACTCGCTCCAGATCCGTCGCAACCCGGGAACGCTGCCCAGCCGGGTGGCGGACGATTTCTTCTGGCTTGGCCGTTATCTGGAACGGGGCGAGGCGCTGCTGGGCGCGGTCCGCCTGCTGCTCGGCCATTCGATCGACGCGGACGGCGGGGCGGCGCTCGCGCCCGCCACCGTCGGCCGGCTGGTCGGCCTGATCGTTGGTGCCGGCGCGGCGCCGCAGCCCCCGGGCCTGCAGCGCGCGCAGCTCACCGCCTTCGCGCGGACCGCGCTGGAGGATGCGGACTGGCAGTCCGTCGCCACGATCAACGCCCTCGCGCGCTCGATCGGGGAGGGTGCGCGCGACCGGCTGTCGGCGGACATGATGCGCCTGCTGGAAGCACCGTTCCCGCAACAGCGCGGCATGCTGGATCGCACCGGCTCCCTGCAGCGCCGCTATGCCGCGGTGGCGGGACTGGGCGCGGAACACACCGTGCGCACGGATGCGTGGCGGTTCCTTGATCTGGGTCGCCGTATAGAGCGGGGCATGGCGATCGCGCGCTGGTGCCGGCTGTTCGGGATGCCCGGCGCGCCAGAGGGAAGGGGCGCGGATGACCTGTCCACGTTGCTCGACCTGGCGGACAGCCAGATCACTTATCGCCAGCGCTATCCCGCCGGCATCGCGCGGGTTCCGGTGGTGGACCTGGTCGCGCTCGATCCGCACAATCCCCGCTCGCTCGCCTTTCAGGCGCGCTGCCTGACCGATCGGCTGGCCGAACTGCCGGTGCTGACCGACGACGGCATGGCCGAGCCGCAACAGGCGGGGGCGACCGCGCTCGCCGCGTTGCTGGGCACGGTGAGCGCCGCCGAGCTCGACGCCGACCGGCTGGGCGAGGCGGAGCGTCGGCTGGCCGCGCTGTCCGACGCGGTGGCGCGACGCTATTTCCTGCAGGGCGCGGAGCCGCTGCGGGCAAGTGGGCTGACATTGGCATGATCTACGACATCCGCCACGTCACCCGGTTCGACTATGGTGCGTCCGTCAAGTTCGCGCGGTGCAACCTGCGCCTGCGGCCGATCGACTGGCCGGGTCAGCGGCTGCTCGACTACCATCTGTTCGTCGAACCCACCGGCGACCTGGCGCCCGCGCGCGCCGAGGCGGGGCTGGCGCACGTCACGCGGCTGGTGGTCGATCAGCCCGTGCGTCTGCTCACCATCGACAGCCGGGCGCGAGTGGCGGTGGACCGACTGGTGCCGGTACCCGACCCGAGCGACCCGACGCTGGCCGAGGTCGCCGCGATGGCCCGCGCGCATCCCGACCTGTCCGCCGCCGGCCCGGCCGCGTATCTGTACCCGTCGCCCCTGATCCCGCTCGACGCGACCATCGCCGCGTGGTGCGCGCCCGACCTGTCGCCGGACGCGCCCGTGCTGGAGGCGGGCATCGCGCTCGCGCGGCGCATCCAGCGGGAGTTCGCGTTCGACGCGAGCGCGACGCTGGTCGATACGCCGCCGCACGAGGCGTTCGCCCAGCGCAAGGGCGTGTGTCAGGATTTCGCGCAGGTCATGATCTCGGGGCTGCGCGCCGCCGGCCTGCCCGCGGCCTATGCTTCGGGGTATATCCGCACCATTCCGCCGCCCGGCCAGCCGCGCCTGGTCGGTGCCGACGCCACGCACGCCTGGGTGCTGCTGTGGTGTGGGCCGGCGCGCGGCTGGGTCGGGCTGGATCCCACCAACGGCATCTGGATGGCGGGCGACCATGTCGTGATGGCGGTCGGCCGCGACTATCGCGAGATCGCGCCGGTGGACGGCGTGGTCCTGGGGTCGGGCGCGCAGCACATGGACGTCGCCGTCGATGTGTCGCCGGAGGACCGGCCTAGCCCGTGATCTTGTGCAGCGCCTCCCTGGCGGCATCGATCAGGCCACCATGGTCGGCCGCCTCGGCCTCGGCCTTTGTCTTGAAGCTCACGCCCGCCGGTTCGGCCGGGGGCGCATAGACCGAGAACAGCTTCAGCGGCTCGGTGCCCTTGTTGATGATGTTGTGGCTGGATCCTTGCGGGATCACGATCATGTGGTTGGGGCCGACCTTCGTTCCCGCGCCGTCGATCACCGCCTGGCCCTCGCCCGCCACGAAAAAGGTGGTCTGGTCGGCGGGGTGCGTTTCCTCGCCGATTTCCTCGCCCGGCGGCAGATGCATCAGCACCACCTGCACGCGCTTGTCGCGATAGACTTCCTGCTGCCAATGCGTGTTGCGGGTCGCGAGCGCGACCATGTCCTTGTTGAAATGGCTCATTCAAATGTCTCCGACGTGCGATGGTGTGAATGCGCCGCGCGGCTGATGGGTCCGTGCAGCGGGCGCGGACCCACGGGCAGCCCGGGGTCGTTCACACAAAAACTTGCTCGCGCCGGGCGAACGGCTGGCGCACCACGGGGATGCAAGGAGGACGAAGGTCACGGTGGTTTCGGTCAATCCTCTTTATTCGCTGGGCGGCGCGGTCATCGGCGTGCTGGTCGGGCTGACGGGCGTGGGCGGCGGGTCGTTGATGACGCCGCTGCTGGTGCTGGCCTTCGGCTTTCACCCGGTCACCGCGGTCGGCACCGACCTGCTCTACGCCGCCGCCACCAAGACCGTGGGCACGGCCGTGCACGGGTGGCGGGGCACGATCAGCTGGCCGGTGGTGGGCCGGCTGGCGCTGGGCAGCGTGCCCGCGACGGCGCTGACCCTGTTGTTGATGACGCGCGCGGGCGTCGCCGGCGGCGGCGACAGTCGGGTGATCACCGTCACCCTGGGCCTGGCGCTGATCGCCACCGCGCTCGCGATCCTGTTCCGCCGCGTCATTTTGCGACACCTGACCGTCCTGCTGCACCGGGCTCCAGCATCCCCCATCACCCCACTAACCATCCTCCTCGGGGCGGTGATGGGGGTGGTGGTGTCCTTGTCATCGGTCGGCGCGGGCGCGCTGGGCATGACCGCGCTCCTGGTCCTCTACCCCGACCTGCCCACGAAGCGGCTGGTAGGGTCGGACATCGCTCACGCGGTGCCACTGACGCTGATCGCCGGTACGGGACACTGGTTGATGGGTACGGTCGATGTAGCACTTTTGGTTGCGCTCTTGATCGGTTCTGTGCCGGGCATCGTGGTCGGCAGCCTGCTCGCGACGCGCGTGTCGGACCGGGTGCTGCGCCCGATCCTGGCAGGAACGCTGGTGGTGGTGGGTGGGCGACTGCTGTTCTAGGCTGGCCCTGAAGGCCGAAGCGGGCGAGGTCATCGATGCGGTGCTACCGCGCCCGGTCGATGCCCTCGGCTGCTTCGTAGCCGAGATAGCTCGCGTCGAGATTGCCGCACAGGAAGATGGCCATTCACACGCCGATGCCATGCGCCGCGCAGAGCCGGTCCGCGACGATCGCTGCCGCGCGTTGTGCCGCCGCCGGAGTGGCGGGGGCGACCCGGTCGAGCCAGGGAGGGGGGTCCGGGACGGTCATCGGCTCGACAATGTCGGCGATCTTGCCCTGCTCGGTCGGCAGAGCCCGACCCGAGAGGCGGGTCGGCAGCCAATCCTTCTTCACGCGGCCGACCAGGTTCGTGTCCACGCCCGCCAGCCCGACCAGGCGATCGACCGCCAGTGGCGGGCAGGTCGCCATACGCAGCGTGGGCAGGATACCGGATTCCGCTTCGGGGTCTGCGGCCTGACGTTGGTCAGGTTGGCCACGCGCGCGAGAGCGGACCCGACATCCGCCACCGCCCGGATCTAGGCGGCGCGTGACGCGCCGGGCGCGAACTAGCTGTTGTATATGGCGACGAAGGGGACGATCTCGGCAGGCTAGCAGGCGCGGTCGTCGCGATTGACGGGGGTGGTCACGGGCGCAGCGTAGCCGCCGTGATCAAGCCGCATCGTGCCAATCGATGCTTCGACGGAGGTCGCGCGCCCAGCATGCACTCGCGAGCAACGCGGTGACGCACCCGACAGCATTCAAACCTGTGACCTCTGCCTTCAGAGTGCGGCGCAACCAACAAGACAATTGTTAAATTGTTGTTTCACCAACCTTCGACCGTTCCGGCTGGGTTCGTAGATCAAGGCTCTATGTGCTTGCAAGAGTGCTGTTGGATCAGCCTTGTGTCAGCCGTGCCATGCTCCCGCGTTGCCGAGGACCGATCCCGTAGGGTCACCATGCGCCTACTTTCAGGCACTTAGAAGGTGTGTCGGAGCGCTTGTCTCGCTCTGCAATCTCTTGGCCCGTAGCTGATGAAAAATGGGCCGAGACAGAGCTTGATCCATAAAGGGCCTAACGTATGATCGCATTTTGACGTGCTCTCCCAAGCTTCTCCAGTCATAACTGGAGTCCGGGGTTGGTATGGTGCTCCTCGGGGCGATGTTGCACACCCGCCTGGCAGCATCGGCGGGCGTCAGCCCGCCAACACCGCTATGCGGCCGCACATGGTTGTAGTCGTCACGCCAGAGCCGCGGCACTGAGCGGGCCTGGCCGAGCGACACGAACAGCGTCTCGTTGAGGCATTCGTCGCGCAAGCGACCATCAAAGCTCTCGACGTAGCCGTTTTGCTGGGGTTTGCCGGGAGCGATGTGGTGCCAGTCGATGCGCTGGTCCTGCGTCCACCTCAGGATCGCCAGGCTGGTCAGCTCGGCGCCATTGTCGCTGACGATCATCAGCGGCTTGCCGCGAACGGCAATGATGGCGTCCAGCTCGCGAGCGACCCGTGCGCCTGACAGCGACGTGTCGACCACCAGCGCCAGGCACTCCCGCGTACAGTTGTCGACGACGGCCAGGATGCGGATGCGCGGCTGCTGAAAGCGCCGACGTTCGGCCGCGATCTCCTGTAACCGCGACCGCAGGTCGCCACATCAGATCGCCGAGGCGCATAGCGCAGCGACATCCGATCTGCGCCAAAGATGGTACAGGCCCGACGCTCGCCGATGCCGAGCAGCTGCCGAGCACGCTCGACAGCCTTCCGCTGAGCGGCCTCACCAGTTTGCTGCCGCCTCCTTCAGCACGGCGTTGTCGAGCATCGCGTCCGCCAGCAGCCGCTTCAACCGGGCGTTCTCGTCTTCCAGCACCTTCAGCTTGCGCGCTTGCCACACGTCCATGCCGCCGTACTTGGCCTTCCACGCATATAGGTCGCGGTGCTGATGCCGTGCTTCCGGCATACGTCGGCGGTCAATCAGATGGCTGACCTGCAAACATCGCTGCGATGTTGCCGCAGGTGGAGGGATCGCGCCAGTCCAGGCTCAACCGGTCGTTAAGGTAGCAGGCCGTCGCCCAGGCGGCCTCGGGCGAGGGCGTCATCGCGATAATCCGCTTGGCCCAGTACATCCGCAGGTTGTTGTGCATCCAGCCGTGGACGAGGAACTGGCGCTGGCACGCGTTCCACGTCTCGTCGCGCGTCTCGCCGCGCGGCATGGCGTGGAGCGTCTCCATTTCGGGCCGCGGGTCGGCGGCATGGTCCGCCAGCATCGCGCGCGCCCAGGGCGCCACGCGCTCCCACCGCTCCGGCGCATCCAGTGCTCGCGCCTGGTGTGGAACCACTCGCGCAAGCCGAGCAGCTCGTCCGTGAATTTGGCACGGTGCTGGCCGCCCGCGCCCGAGGCGGACACGACCTGCATCACCTCGCGCGGGCCGAGCACGCCGAAATGGAGACATGGCGACAGGCCGCTGGCGCCGTCCACCCGGGTGGCGTCGTTGCGCGCCGCCGCGCATCCGGGCAACACGTCCGCCGTCGCACGCACCAGCCGCGCCTCCGCCGCGGTCCGCCCGGCGGGGTGGGTGTCGCTCGGGGCCAACGAGTGATCGATGGCGAGGCCGGCGATCAGCGCGTCTTGGTCGCCTTCCGCCGGGCGATCGGGCGCGAAGGGCAGCGGTCCGGCATAGGGTGACAGGTCCGGCGTTTCCTCATCCCACGCGCTCCAGGCGGCGCGCTCGGGCTCGTGGCGACGCAGGAAGCGGCCGCCGATGCCATCGCCCAGCACCGCGGGCGGCACCAGGCAGGCGGCGTTGACCGCGTAGCCCGGCGCGCTCGCGCGCGCCGCCACGCGCTCCGCCTGCCAGTGCGAGGCGAAGCTTGGCTGGTCCTTCAGCACCACGGCGGCGGCTGCGGCGTCGGCGGCGAGACGGTTGACCAACCCCTTCTCGCGGGCACCCGCTCGGTCGATATGCCGGATGCAGGCGAGGCCGCGCTCCTCACAGCCGACGTCGACGTCGATCCCGGCACCCAAGATGAAGCGGTGCAGCCGATCCGACGCGTACGGATAGGCCTTCCGCACGCCGTGGTAGACCAGCACCGGCAGACGACACGCGTTGCCCAGTCGGGCAGCGTCGATCACCGGGTTGTCGCGCGCGCGCAACGCCTGCTGGAGCCAGCACAGCACGTAGCGGCCGCCGCGCTCGGGCGAGCGGTCGTTCAGCGAACGGACGCGCGGCCCTCCCGCCATCCGGCGAGCGCTTGCGGAAGGGTCGCCGTCACCAGCCCATGCTGCCGGGCACGCCCTTGAACGGGCCGGCGAGGTCGGACGTGATCCAGCCGCCGTAGAAGCCGCCCGGCTGCGGGCGGATGCGCTCACCGTTCACGGAGCAGAGGTCCAGCGGTGCTGCGTAGAACGCGAGGTGGTCGCGAAGGCACATGAACGGCGCGGTCGGGTCCGGGTAGCTCCAGGCCACGTCCCGGAGTAGCGCGCCGCCCACCTGGAGATGCCAATAGGTCGCATAGCCCTTCCACTCGCAGAAGGAGCGCCGGTCAGAGGGGCGGAGCAGCGCGACGTTCACGTCGCCGGGCGGCACGTACCAGCCCGGCGGGTGGCTGGTCTCCAGCACGCGTACAGGATGTCGCGTGTCGGCGATCCCGGCGCCGCTGTGCTCGATTTTGACGTGCGCGGTGCTGGGCACCGCCACTGCGGGGCGGGGATAGTCCCACACGCTCTCCTGCCCCGGGCCGACCGGGTCGGGTCGCGGGCTCACGCGCGCAGCCGCTGGAGGCGTGGGCGCGCGCGCAGGAAGCGCAGGTAGAGCCGCTCCAACAGCGCCAGCACGCGTTCATTTCGCGCCAGCAGCCCGAGCGGGCGTAGCAGCGGAACGGCTCGCCACATGGCCGCGAAGGCGGCAGCCCCCGACACGACCGGCCCGCCTTCTTCCTGCGCGTGGAAGCGGGCCAGCATCTCGCCCCGGTCGAGCGGGCAAACGGTACTCACGTCAGCGGCGTCCACGAATCGCACGTGCCCCGCCCGATCGAGCCGGTGAATCAGCGCCACCTCGCGCGCGCAGAGCGGGCAGGCGCCGTCGTGCCAAACGGTCACGCGCTTCACGTCGGATTGCGCTCGCGAACGCGGTCGGCGAGCAGCGTCGCAAAGCCGAGCCAGGCGGCGAACGGCATTGCCAGCGCCGCCGCGGGCCGGTCTACCCTCGCCGCCGTCGCGACCAGCGCCCGCGCCCAGCGTCATCGTACCCGCCGCCGCGGTGCTGGCGCCTATGGCCTGGCGGCGGAAGAACAGCTCCGTCCAGCCGCCCACCATGGCGAAGTTCGCCAGCCATAGCCCGACCGCCACGTTGCGCGTGGGCGTCGGCGGGTGGCGGAGCAGGCGGTAGCCGCCGGCCGCCAGCCCCGTTTCCAGCACGGGCCACACCGCCCCGAACACCACGTCGGGCGGGGTGAAGCCGGGCTTGTCGAGGCGCCGATACCACCGCCTCACCCGCGGGTGCGCGTCATCGGGCGCGTTGCGGCGGCCCAGCGCAGCGGACGCGCCCAGCACGGCCGCCACCGCGAGGGCGGCCGCAGGGCGGGACCAGCCGGCGGGTCGAGTGACTTCGCGGTCGGGGTCCGTATCCGTCGCTCCGGTCATGCGGCCACACCGCGCACGAGATCCTGGCGTTTCGGTGCTGCGCGCCGCTTCACAGTTCGACCTTCTGGTCCTCGATATGGTAGGGCTTGCCCGTCACCTTCGCCTTGACGAAGGACAGCACCGACACGATCCCCGCGCCGGGGCTGTCCCAGTACTCGGCACCATCGGCGTGCACCTTCACGAGCACGATATCGGGGTCTTCCGGCCCGTCCGGGAACCAGGCCTCGATGCCGGCATTCCACAGCTCCTTGGCCTTGGCGACGTCGCGCACAACTTTCGCCTCGCCGGTGACCGACACCCAGGATTTGCTCGACGAGAAGGACAGGTTGATACGGCGCTCGCGGCCGATCTGCTCGACCTTGCGCCCGCCCTGCTTGGTGAAGAACCACAGGTCGCCGTCGAACTCGATTTCCTGCACCGCCATCGGCCGGCTCATCGGACGGCCGTCGGCGATCGTCGTGAACATGCAGACCTGCGTGTTCGCGATCAGCTCGGCGAGCTTGGCAACCTCCTCGTCGCGCGGTGCATCCGGGGTCTGGGGGGTGGTGGTCATGCTGGAACTCCGCCGATGATGTCGCAGGACGGAACGTCCCCGGCCCCTCGCTGAATCGTTCAACGTGCGGCCGGCGGGATCGACCCGGAGGTATCGACGATTATAGCGCTCTGTCGCAGCCCTCGTTGTTGCCGAGGAGCGCGTGTCCTGCCAGGCCAAAGCGGAGCATGCACGGGGACCGCGAGGGACGGCGAATTCATCGCGACTAGGGGCGCATCGGCCAGTGGACCCGACTGAGCTCCCCACCCATGTTGCCGAGAGGGAGCGCCGGAGAGGATCTATGGCAGGGAAATGGACGCGCGAGGGCGCGGTTCAGGATCAGATCGACGCCGACACGGCGTGCTCGCGCGTCAGCAGCATCTGTCAGGTCGGCATCGTCGGCTTTCGCAATGGGCGAGAGATCTTTGCTTGGGAACACTGCTCGATCCGTGCGACGAGTTCCACGCGAGCAACATCTACGTCCACGGCATCACGGCCGATCACGTCGCCGGCCAGCCGACCTTCGCGCACCTCCACGGCGTCATCGACCGCCATCTGGCCGGCCGCATCACCGTCGCCCATTCGCTGTTCGACAAGGGCGCGCTCGCGGCTGCGTGCCGCGTCCACAGCCGGCTCGCGATTGAGACGCACTGGCTGGACAGCGTAGGCGTCGCCCGGCGCGCCTGGCCCGACCACGACAACCGGCGCCTGGGCGGCCTTGCCCGCTTCCTGGGTCTGTCTCACCGCCATCACGACGCGCTGAGCGACGCGCGGTCGGCGGGCTGGGTGATCGTCCGCGCAACCGAGCACACCGGCCTGTCGCTCGCCGACTGGATGGCACCGCCGCGCCAGCCCGGCGCCGCCCCGAAGCCGGCAGGAGACGGGCCGCTCGCAGGCGAGCGGATCGCGATGCTGGGCCAGCCGCGCGATGGCGCGCTGGCCAGCGTGATCGCCGCGCGCGGCGGCACGATCCACTCGTCGGTCGGGCTCACGACGACGATACTGGTCGTTGCGGCGGACGAGCCCTTCGGGCGCTCCACGCTGGCCAGCAGCGCCTGTTAACGCGTGCTCAAGGCCATCGCGGACGGCCGCAATTTCAGGATCGCGCCGGCGCGCGCGCTCGGCCTCGCGGGAGGCGCGGCGAACTTCGCCGTGAGTCACTGCCCCACCGAGGTTGGTGGCGGCCACAAGCGACTGCATCCGGAACACCGCCCTTTTGAGAGCGTCGTTGCTCGATGACCGGGGCCGTCAATTATAGCACCGCTCATTAGGACCCACAACGACAGCGCCGCCCACCCATGAGACGGCTCCCCTCACGCCTCCGTCGGCTGACGACGTCCTCGCCGACCTGCCATTCGAGGAACCCATGCTGCTTATCGAGCTGGATGGGCTCCTTACCGGCGTGCTCGTCTCCCCGGAACCGATCACGCCCGAGGAGTGGCTGCCGATCGTCTGGAGCGACGACACCGACGGCGTGCCGCCCTTCGACGACCCGCTCGACATTCAATGTTTCCGCGACGCGGTGATCGCGAGGCGCGACGAGATCGGACGCGACCTCGACCGCGGCAGGCTCCAGCCCATCTTCCACATCGACGAACGCAACGGAGACCTGCTGTGAGAGCCCTGGGTCGACGGGTTCGCCGGGGCGATGGCGCTGCGCCCGGACGAGCGGTCGGCGCTAGGGGAGGGCGGCGACGCCGGCGCCGCCGACGCGATCGCCATCAGGTCCGAACTGATCGCGGTGGCGCATGGCGAGAGCGAGCTCGACACCCCGGCGGTGCATGCGCTGGACGTGAGCGCACCGGCCGACCTTGCCGCAGGCATCGCCGGATCGAGTGCGGAGACATCGACACCGCGGGCGAGCGGCGCCAATTCGAGCATCTCGCGATGGAGCATTTCACTCGGCGCCCGTTCTTGATCCGCTCAGGAGATCCTCAGCCCAATCCGGTATCAGTTCAGCAGGTGCTTGCTGAAACGGCCGGGAAGCGGTTGATTGTGTTAAACAGTCGTTCCTGCGGCGAACTCCAGTAGATAGCTGGCCAGTTCCTCCGGGTGTGCGATCATCATATCGTGCTCGCGTTCGAGGCGGCGCAGCTCCCATCCGGCGTCGGCGGACAGGCGCCCAAATGTCGCCAAGCTGCGCTCTCCCCTGCCCCAGAGCGGCGTCGCTAGAAAGGCGCGACGGGGCACCGAGTTGGCGACGCCAGTGGGCTCGTAGTCTTGAAAACAGCCGATTGGCTGAGGAGTGGTCAAGCGGTTGACCCGCGCGACATGCGCGTCGCGCAACCCATACAAGCTCGCGTCGGGTGGCGGCACCGCGATGGTCCCGGGCGCAAGGTCCGCAGGTGCTGGCCACGGATCGCTGAGGCCCGGCACTGACGCGTCCAGATAGACCAAGGCTGAAATGCGCTCGGGGTTTTGGTCCGCGACGCCCGTAATGACCCGGCCGCCATAGGAATGGCCGACCAGCACCACTTCCGTCAGTTCCTCCCACCGAATCAGGTTGGCGATATCGGCGATATGCGTGTGGACGTCGATCGACGCGCTGAGCAGGTGGGACCGATCGGCAAGACCGGTCAGGCTCGGCGCATACACCTCGTGCCCCGCCACGCGCAGCGCCCGTGCGACATCTCGCCAGCACCAGCCGCCATGGCTTGCGCCGTGGACGAGTACGTAGGTGCTCACCCTGCGGCCAGCACGGCGTGGTCGGAACATCGCCTCTCAAAAGCGCCGATGCCGTCCCCGCGCGCGCGAGTCAGCCCGATCTCGTCGGTGCCTTCGAGCAGGCATGGTATGCGCCAGGCGTCGATCCTGAAAATGAAACAATGCTGGAGCGAGGTAGTGATGCGTTGCCGCTTCACGTCGACGCGCAGCGGCACGAGCCGGGCGGCGACCAGCAGCTGCGTCACCGCATCGGAAGGCAGGACGGCGGCGAGCAGGCCGTTCTTGATGGCGTCGGTGTCGATGTTGGCGAGCCCGAACGGATAGGCACGGCCCTCGACCACCGTCAGCGACGCCCGGCTCACGGTGCGGCCAGGTCGCGCACGTCGGTCAGCCGCCCGGTCACCGCCGCCGCCGCCGCCATCGCCGGCGACAGCAGATGCGTGCGCGCGCCCGGACCCTGGCGGCCGATGAAGTTGCGATTGGAGGTTGACGCGCAGCGCCGGGCGCGGGGGCCCCGTGGCCGGGGGAGGGGCC
>CAXTWJ010000008.1:0-3202 GCA_964247925.1 uncultured Sphingomonas sp. | reverse complement strand
GAGGTTGACGCGCAGCGCTCGCCGGGCGGCACCTTGTCCGGGTTCATGCCCAGGCACGCCGAGCAGCCCGGCTCGCGCCACTCGAACCCCGCCGCCAGGAACACCCGATCCAGCCCCTCCGCCTCGGCCTGTCGCTTGACTAGCCCAGAGCCGGGGACGACCAGCGCCTGCTTGACGCCATCCGCCACGCGCCGCCCGCGTAGCACGGCGGCCGCAGCACGCAGATCCTCGATGCGGCTGTTGGTACACGACCCGATGAAGATGTGCTCCACGCCCACCTCCTGCAGTCGCTGACCGCGTTCCAAACCCATGTAGGTGAGCGCGGCTTCGGCTGCCGTCCGCTTGGCCGGATCGGCGAAGCTGTCCGGGTCGGGCACGGCACCGGTGATCGGGACGACGTCCTCCGGGCTGGTGCCCCAAGTGACGTTGGGCGCGATGTCGGACGCATAGATCGTGACTGACCGGTCGAACGCCGCGCCGTCATCGGTCGGCAGCGATCGCCAGCCCTTAACCGCGCGGTCCCAATCGGTCCCTTGCGGTGCCATCGACCGGCCTTTCAGATAGGCGAACGTCGTCTCGTCCGGCGCGAACAGGCCCGAGCGCGCGCCGGCCTCGATCGCCATGTTGGCGACCGTCAGCCGGCCCTCGATCGACAGCGCGGCGCAGGTCGAGCCGCAATACTCGATGACATGGCCCGTGCCGCCCGACGCGCCGAGCCGGCCGGTGATCGCCAGCGCCACGTCCTTGGGGGATACCCCGAACCCGAGCGCGCCCTCGACGCGCACCTCCATCGTGCGCGAGGGCTGCAGCATCAGGCACTGCGTCGCCAGCACATGCTCGACCTCGCTGGTGCCGATCCCGAACCCGAGCGCGCCCAACGCACCGTGCGAGGAGGTGTGGCTGTCGCCGCACACAACCGTCAGCCCGGGCAGCGTGAACCCCTGCTCCGGCCCGACCACATGCACGATGCCCTGCTCGGGTGCCGCATCGTCGATATAAGGCACGCCGAATGCGGCGACGTTCGCCTCCAGCGTCTGGAGCTGCACCGCGCTCTGCGGGTCGGCGACCGGCACGCGGCCCCCCCGCGCGTCGCGACGCGGCGTGGTCGGCAGGTTGTGGTCGGGCACGGCGAGCGTCAGCTCCGGCCGGCGCACGGCGCGGCCGGCGCGGCGCAGGCCTTCGAACGCCTGCGCGCTGGTCACTTCGTGAACCAAGTGGCGGTCGATATAGATGAGACAGGTGCCGTCGTCGCGCCGCTCGACCACATGCGCGTCCCAGATCTTCTCGTAGAGCGTGCGCGGGCGAGTCACAGCCTGACATCCCCCAGCAGCGCAAGCGCGGCGGCCTCGTCGACCACCTCGGCGTATTTGGCCTGGAGGTCGAACAGGCTCGCGTCGTGCGGTGCGGGATGGCGGTCGGCGCAGGCGTCGCGCACCACGAACGGCACGAACCCGTGGCACAGCGCGTCGAGCGCCGACGCGCGCACGCAGCCCGAGGTGGAGAAGCCGGTGACCAGCAGCGTGTCCACTCGCATCGCGGTCAGCGTCGAGGCGAGAGTGGTGCCGAAGAACGCGGACGGATATTGCTTGGTCACCACCACCTCGTCGGCCTCCGGCTGCAGCGACGGCGGGAACGCGCCCAATGGAAAGCCTCCGACAAAGGCGCTGAGCGCCGGCACCTTGCGATAGAACAGCCCGCCATCGACGCCGCCCGGCCGATAGACGACGTTGGTGAACAGCACCGGCGCGCCCGCCTTCCGCGCAGCCGCGACCAGCCGCTGGTTGCTGGCGAGCGCGGCGGCGGCGGTGGCGGTGAACAGCGGCGAGGCGCGATCGAGATAGGCCATAACCACGTCGATCACCAGCAGCGCCGGTCGCTCGCCGAACGCGAGCCGCCCGTCGAACGCGCCGGCGTAGCGGTCCGCCAGTTCCTTCATCAGATCGCGCCGGCCGTTTCCAGCGCTTCCAGTTCGGCCGCGTTCATGCCCAGCAGCTCGCAATAGACGGCGCCGTTATGCTCGCCGACGCTGGCCGGGGCGAGCGTGCGCACCGCGCTCGGCGTGTCGGACAGGCGCGGAAACGCGTTCTGCATCTTGAACCGGCCCCAGCGGGGGCTATCGACCTCGACGAGCGCCTCACGCGCCTGGAAGTGCGGGTCGGCCAGCATCTCTGGCGCGCGGTAGATCTCGCCCGCCGGCACGCTGTGCTCGACCATCTTCGCCTCCAGCTCGGCGACCGTGAGCGTCCGCGTCCAGCGCGCGATCAGCTTGTCGAGCGCCGTCTGGTTGCGCCCGCGCGCGACATGGTCGGCATAGCGCGGGTCGCGGGCGAGCTTGGGCTTGCCCATCGCCGCGCACAGCCGCGCGAACACCGCGTCCTGATTGGCGCCGATCAGATATTCGCCATCGGAGCAGGGATAGACATTGGACGGCGCCACCGCCTCCAGCACCGAGCCGGTGCGTTTGCGGATATGGCCGGACACGAGATATTCCGGCACCAAACTCTCCATCACCTGCAGCACCGCCTCGTAGAGCGCGGAGTCGACCACCTGCCCCTTGCCGGTCCGTTCCCGCGCGTGCAGCGCGGCGAGCGCCCCCATGCAACCATAGGTGGCGGCCAGGCTGTCGCCGATCGACACGCCCATGCGGCTGGGTGGCCGGTCCGCGTCGCCGACGATGTAGCGCCAGCCGCCCATCGCCTCGCCGATCCCGCCAAAGCCGGCGCGCTCCGAATACGGCCCGGTCTGGCCATAGCCGGAGACGCGCACGATAATCAGCCGGGGGTTGATCGCATGCAGCGCGTCAGGGGACAGGCCCCACTTCTCTAAGGTGCCGGGCTTGAAGTTCTCGATCAGGATGTCGGCTTCGGCGGCGAGCCGGCGGACGATTGCCTGACCCCCAGGCACGCGCAGGTTGGCGGACACCGACCGCTTGTTGCGCGCGACCACCTCCCACCACAGCTTCGCGTCGCCATGGCCCCAGTCGCGCATGGGGTCGCCCCCCTTGCCGTCGACCACGGGCGGCTCGACCTTGATGACGTCCGCGCCCATGTCGCCCAGCAGCTGCCCGCAGAACGGCCCGGCGATCAGCTGGCCGAGCTCGATCACGCGGATGTCGGACAACGCGCCGGTGTTGGTCGCCGCCACGTCAGGCCGCCTCGGCCAGGCGCTGCGGCGCCGGCTCGGCCGTGGCGCGCCACACCGG
>CAXTWJ010000007.1:11285-25298 GCA_964247925.1 uncultured Sphingomonas sp. | reverse complement strand
GGGCGGCGTCACCGGGCGGCCGCGCGAGCGCGTCGACGCGGCCGTGCGCGCGATCCGGGAGGCGGTGCGGGGCAGCGACGTCGCGGGCGTCGCCGCCGACCTCGCCACGCCGGAGGGCGCGCAGGCGCTGATCGCGGCGGCGCCCGACGCCGACATCCTCGTCAACAACGTCGGCACCGCGCACCTGCGCGACTATCGGGGCATCGACGACATCGCCGCCATCCCCGACGCGGACTGGCTCGGCCTGTTCCAGCTCAACGTGATGAGCGGCGTGCGCGCGAGCCGCCACTATCTGCCGCGCATGGTCGCGAAGGGCTGGGGCCGCGTGGTGTTCGTCAGCAGCGAGTCCGCCGTCAACATCCCCAAGGAGATGCTCGACTACGGCATGACCAAGACGGCGCAGCTCGCGGTGTCGCGCGGGCTGGCCGAGGCGGTCGCGGGCACCGGCGTCACCGTCAACGCCGTCCTGCCCGGCCCGACCCGGTCGGAGATCATGGGCGACTTCACGGCGCGACAGGCCAAGGATCAGGGCGTCGGGCAGGAAGAGGCCGAGCAGGCGTTCCTGAAGTCCGCCCGGCCGACCAGCCTGCTCGGCCGGTTCGCGACGACCGAGGAGGTCGCCAACATGATCGTCTACACCTGCTCGGAGCAGGCCTCGGCGACGAGCGGCGCCGCGCTGCGCGTCGACGGCGGCGTGGTCCGCTTCGTCGCCTGATCGTCGTTCGCTTCGCAAAAAGGCACTCGGCATGACCAGATCGTTCGTTCCGGGCACCCGCGCCCCTGCTGCCCTCATCCGTGGCATCGGCCATGGGCTGGCCGCGGCCGTATGCCTCGCGACCGGCGCGACAGCGGCGTCGTCCGAGCAAGCAATCCACGCCGTCGTCTTCGTGGACGTGATCCCGAACGACAAGGAAGCGGGGTCGGCTCTCCTGACCGCCTTCGCCCGCCGGGCCCGGCAGGATCGCGACCTTCGCTCGATTGTCCTGATCGAGCAGGACGCCATCCCCAACCACTTCATTCTCGAGGAGAGCTTCCCCGACCGGGCGGCCTATAACCGGTTCGCGCGCGAGGATTACGTCCGCTCCTTCCGCGCGGCGCTGTTCCCGCACCTCGGCAGCCCCTGGGACGAACGGCTCGGCATCGCGATGCCGGCGGGAGCGATTGACCCCATCGGATCCGGAGGCTGAGCGCATGACGAACATCGATAAGGTGAGAGCCATTTTCGACGGCATCGCCGCCGGCGACGCCGCCGCGGCGACCCGCCAACTCGACCCGAAACGCTATGTCGAGCACGATCCGCAGGTGGGCGACGGCGTCGCGGGCGTGGAGCGCTACGTGGAGGCGTTCGCGCGCGGCGACCACCGGCTCGACCTCGTCAGGATCATCGAAGATGGCGACCATGTCGTCACCCAGGCCGACGGCCGCGTCCGCGAGGATGGCGTCTTTTTCGACGTGTTCCGCTTCGACGACGGGCTGGTCGTCGAGCATTGGGGGTTCGCCGCGCCGGCGGGGCCACCCAACCGGAGCGGCCACACGCAGGTCGACGGACCGGTCAAGGCTGGGCGGAGCGAGGACACGGCCGCGACCAAGGCATTCGCGCGCGACTATTACGAGACCTTCCACATCGCCGGCCGCCACGACCTGGCCGACCGCTATTTCGCCGGCAGCCCGATGGTCCGTCACGAACCCGGCGTCGCCGACGGAGTGGACGCGTTCCTGCGCGACCTGGCGGTGCTGACGCGCGACCGTACCATCGACGCGATGAGGCTGTTGCTCGGCGAGGGCGAGCTGGTCTTCATCGCGGCGCTCGGCACTCACCAGGGCGAGCCCTGCGCCTATGTCGACCTCTATCGGGTCCGGGACGGCAGCGTGGTGGAGCATTGGGGCTTTCCCCAGGCCATCCCGCCGGTGGACGCCCGCAAGAACGGCAACGCGCCGCTGTGACGGCCACGGAGCCGATCAGATCAGGGGGCACCATGACCCGCTTGACATGGCATAGGGCGAGGAAAGGATGACATTCCTCGTGCGGAGCGGATATCTGCCATGACCTCGATCGCACCCGGGGACGCTCGTCGCATCGGCGTCGCGCATGTCGCGCTGGCGCTGGGCGGTTTCGCGATCGGCACGACCGAGTTCGCGACGATGAGCATCCTTCCGCTCTTCAGCAGGGAGCTCGGCGTGTCGATCCCGACGGGGGCCTGGGCGATCAGCGCCTATGCGATCGGCGTCGTGGTCGGCGCGCCGTTGCTGGCGATGCTCGGCGCGCGGTCCAGCCGGCGCACGATGTTGCTGCTGTTGCTCGGGTGGATCGCGCTCGGCAATCTGCTCAGCGCCTCGGCCTGGTCGTTCGGCTCGCTGATCGCCTTCCGCTTCATCAGCGGCCTGCCGCATGGCGCCTATTTCGGGCTGGCCGCGCTCGCGGCGGCCAGCCTGGTGCGAGAGGACCAGCGCGCCATGGCCGTGGGCCGGGTGCTGACGGGGCTCACCGTCGCCGTCATCGTGGGCGTGCCCGCGGCGAACCTCCTCGCGTCCGCCCTGGGCTGGCGCGCGTCGTTCGGCGTCGTCGCCACCCTGGCGGTCGCGGCGGCCGCGGCGGTTCGCGCGATCGTGCCGCCCGACAAGGGCCGCGCCGATGCCGCATTCCTGGCCGAGCTGTCCGCGTTGCGCGACGGGCAGGTCTGGTTGACGCTGGCGATCGGCGCGATCGGCTTCGGCAGCCTGTTCGCGATCTATACCTATCTGGTCCCGACGCTCACGGCGGTGACGCACGCGCCGGCCTATGCGGTGCCGATCGTCCTGGCCCTGTTCGGCGTCGGCATGACCGCCGGCAACCTCGTCGTCCCGCGCTTCGCGCATCGCGCGCTGATGCCGACGGCGGCGGCGGTGCTGCTGGCGAGCGCGACCGTCGCGGCGCTCTACACGATCGCCGCGCCGCATCTCTGGTCGATCGGCCTGACCGTGACGGCGGTGGGTCTCGGCGGCGCGCTCGCGCCGGTGCTCCAGACGCGGCTGATGGACGTCGCCGGCGAGGGGCAGGCGCTCGCCGCTGCCCTGAACCACTCCGCGTTCAATATCGCCAACGCGCTCGGCCCTTGGCTGGGCGGCCTGGCGATCGCCGGCGGCGGTGGCTGGACGGCCAGCGGCTGTGTCGGCTGCGGCCTGGCGCTGGGCGGGCTGGCGATCTGCGCGGCGGCGATGGCGCTCGAGCGGCCGCGGGGCGCCGGCCTCCACGGGAGATCGCCGGCCTAGGCTCCCCGCACCGTCTGCGCCGGCGACCTCACGTGCCCAGCAGGGATGCCGCCCCGGCGGCGGCGGCGCGCGCGACGCTGGTCAGCCGCTCGACGCTCCAGCCCTGCCGCGCCGAGGCGGACAGCCCCGACACCACGCTCCCGACATAGTCGTCCATCGCTTCCACGGCCTCCGGGTGCGAACGGCCGACGAACGCGCGGAGCTTCTCGCTCCGGGCCTCGACCAGCGATCGCGCCATTGCCAGCACCTCCGCGCTCGCGCCCGCGCGCAGGGTTTCCATCACCAGGCATCCCCGCGCGGCCGCATCCGCCGTGTAGGCGCGCGCCACGGTCACGAACAGCTCGGCCAGCACGTCGGCCACGGACCGCTGCCCGTCCAGGACCGCGTCGAGCGGCGACGCCGCCTCGTAGCGCTGGAGGATGCGGCGGAAATAGGCCGCCTTGCTGCCGAACGCCGCGTAGAAGCTCGGCGAGCGGATACCGATCGCCTCGGTCAGCTCGGCCAAACCGACCGCGTCATAGCCCTTCGCGTGAAACAGCGCCTGTCCGGTCGTCAGGGCCTCCTCGACGTCGAACTGCCGCGGCCTGCCCCGCGGCGCGCTACCTTTTTTATCAGCCACTACAGATATCCATTGACGGGTCGTCCGGTAGATATGTATCGCCCTGCACACATTACGAGGCCGCACCACGTTCGCAACCCGCCGCGCGACCCACCACCAGGACCAAGCTCGATGATCACCCTGTACCAGACGCCCGGCGCCTGCAGCCTCGCTCCCCTGATCGCGCTTCATGCCACGGGCCTTCCGCACGACACGATCGTCGTCGACGTGCTCGCGCATCGACTTGCCGACGGGACGGACTATCACGCGGTCAATCCCAAGGGCGCGGTGCCGACGCTCAGGACCGATCAGGGCGAGTTGCTGACCGAGGTGGCGGTGCTGCTTCAGTACCTGGCGGCCCTGGCGCCCGAGGCGGCCCTCATCCCGGCGGATGGCATGGCCCGCTACCGCGCGCTGGAGCTCATCAACTTCATCGCCACCGAGGTCCACAAAGGCTTCCCGCCGCCCAAGGCGTTCTTCCCAGACTATCCGGCCGACGCCTGGGAGATGGCCGCGGCGACGTTCCGGCGCAAACTGTCCTTTCTCACCGATCGTCTCGGCGACGGCGCCTACCTCATCGGCGATCATCTGACGGCCGCCGACGCCTACCTGTTCGCGATCCTGCGCTCGGTGGTGCGTTACGGCTTCGACCTCTCCGCCTGGCCGACGCTGGTGAGCTACCTGGAGCGCCTCGCCGACCATCCCGCCATTAAGGCCGCTCTCGACGAGGAAGGCCTTGCCCGCTCTGCCCAGTAACAGCGGAGAACGTATCGCCGATGTCGCGTATCGGGCCGTTCGGACGTGGAAGGTCGCCTCGTAGTGCCGAGCTCGAAGAGCGTCGCCCCAAGGCCTGACGTCATCCCAAGCCGCTCGCCGGGCCGTGCAGGGCAATGCCTTCGCGAACCATGGCCCGCTGCACGGGCCCGCTGTCCGCCAGTCGTGTCGTGAACCGCCACAGCTTGGGGTAGGCCGGCGTCGGCGCCGCGAGGCGCAGGCCCCATCGGCCGAGAACGAACAGGTACATATCGGCGATGGTGAAACGATCGCCCAGCAGGTAGCCGGAGGCGCCGATCTCCTGCTCAAGCCTGTCGAACAGACCAGCGATGCGACGCTCGCACAGGCGCCGGACCGACGCGATGCCCTCCTGCGTGTCGGCGAACCGCTCCGTGCGCCACAGCATCTGGAAGGCGGTGTGCCCGGTCGTGGTCATCAGCGACAGGAGCATCAGCAGCCGGTCCCGATCCGCGCCCGACGGGGCGAGCCGGGCCTGCGGTAGGCCGACGCGATGTGCATCAGCACGGCGAGGCTCTCGAGGATCACGCGCCCGTCTTCCGTGCGTAGGGCGGGCACGGTGCCGAGCGGGTTGACGGCGGCATAGTCCGGATCGTGGTTGTGGCCGCGCTGGACGACCACCACCCGCCACGACGGCGGGTCGGAGTTCGCGTCGTCGACCGTGGCCTCGAGCGCGATATGGCTGGCGAGTGAACACGCGCCGGGCATGACGTAGAGCCGCATGGTGGCGGCTAGCGTCCGCCGTCCTCGGCTCCGCCCGCCGCTGCCAGGACGGCGTCCCGGAGCTGGGGGAAGCGCGTGAACCCGGTCTCGTCGTTCAGGTGCCCGCCGCCCGCGATCACCTCCAGCGGCGCGTGGAGATCGTCGGCCATCGCCTGCGAGCGAGCCAACGGGACGTAGGGGTCGTCGTCCCCGGCCCAGCACCGGCACGTCCCCATCCGCTCGCGGATGCCCGGCCAGTCGAACGGCCGCGCGAAGAAGGACGCGTTGATCGGATCATAGTCGGGCAGGCCGAGCGCGCCGACGAACCCGGCGGCCAGGAACAGGCCGCCGAACGGCGCGGCCGCGCGCTCCACCACGCGCAGGGCCATCGCGGCGCCCAGGCTATGCCCGACCAAAACGGTGCGGGCGGGCGGCAGCGACGCGGTCGCTGCGTCGAACGCCTCGAACCAGGCGGCCAGCGACTGGCCCTGCGGGGTGGGGAGGCGCGGCCGCACCACCTCGATACCATGGTGGGACAGCTCGGCGTGGAGCCACGGGAACCAGTTGGTGTCCGGTGCGCCATGCGCCCCGTGCGCCACGATCACGCGCGATCTCGACGATGCCTGGGCCATGCGTTCGGATAAGCAATGGGGTCCCGACACATTAATTGGCAAGTCCTTTGGTCGCGACTTCCGGCGTCCGATCAGAACTTCACGCGCGCCTGAAAGGCGATGTTGCGCAGCTGAATGCGATCTTGGATCAGACTGCCGAACGAGGTCGGCTCGTAGAAGGATAGCGTGCGCACGATCGTGTTGGTCAGGTTCTTGCCGATGATGTCGACGCCCCACCGCCCGTCGGGCGCATCGAAGGAGATGCGCGCGTCCAGCCGAGCGTAGCCCGGCTGGATCGTATACGGATCGTCGGAGTAATAGGTCTGGAACTTGGTGGAGAAAATCCCGGTCGCCTCGGCGGTGAGACGGTAGCCGTCGAAGACGGGGATGGCCGCCGAACCGGTGACGTTGCCGCTCCACTTGGGCGCGAACAGGGTGCGGTGGCCGTTCAGCTTCTGCGTGCCCTGCCCATCCAGCTGCTGCTGCAGCGTGGGCCCGGCGTTGGGGTAGTTCCGGTACTTCGAGTCGAGATAGGTGCCCGCGACCGACAACCGGAAGACCGGGCTGAGCACGAACTGGCTTTCGAGCTCGACGCCCTGCGCGCGCGAGCTCGCGGCGTTGCGCACGACGCTGATCGGCGTCCCGGCGTCGCTGTTCGTCGTGATCGCCACCTGCAGGTCGGAGAAGTCGTTCCGAAACGCTGCGAGGTTCACCAGCACGTGCCGGTTCGCGAATTCGCTCTTCAGACCCGCCTCATACGCATTGACGTGCTCGGGACTGAACGGGAAGTTGCTGGCGATCGCGGTCACGTCCGCGACGCTGAACCCGCCGCTCTTGAAACCGCGCGAGTAGCTGACATAGGCCATCACGTCGCGGTCGAACTGGTATTGGAGGCGCGCCGACGGCATCAGCGCCTTGTCGTTCCGGTCGAGCGCGACCGTTCCAGCATTACCGGTGCCGAGCGCACTCGCCAGCGGCTGCAGCGCGGCGGGAAGGTCGACGATACCGCCATAGGATTGCGTGGCGGTACCGTACGCCAGGTTCCAGCCGAAATCCTTCTCGACGATGCTGCCGCGCAGCCCGCCGACCAGCTTCAAACGGTCGGTCGCGTTCCAGGTCACGGAGGCGAAGGCCGAGTAGACCTTCTCGTGCTGATGCGCGAGGATCTGCTGCGCCAGCGGCAGATACGGCACGAATGGCGGAATGCCGGCGAGCACCGGGCTCAGGAAGAAGAACCCGACCGACTGCCGGATGTGCAGCGTGTCGTCCTGGAAATACAGCCCGCCGACGAACTCGATCGGCTTGCCCGTCGGAGAGGTCAGCCGCAGCTCCTGGCTGAACTGGTGATAGCTCTCCGGCGCCTGGACGTTAAGAAGCTGCTGGTTGGTGATGTCGTTATCGAGATTGAAGTTGAACTTGTAGCCGTTGTAGCCGGTGACCGACGTCACGGTCGAGCTGCCGAGCGAGTGATCGACCGTCAGCACCCCTTCCGCCGAACTCAACCGTCGCTCGCCGCCGTCATTGGCGGCGTAGTTGCTCGACCGCAATCCGAATGCCTGGTTGTTGGCGAGGTTGATCGCGCAGAAGCCCGCCGGCCGCGGTCCGAAGATCGCCGGGGCGGGACACGCCACCTGGCGGCCGACCAGCCCCGGCGTCCGCAGGCTATGGCTGTACTCGCCCTTCAGCGTCACGTCGAAATCGGCGTCTGGCGCGTAGCGCAGGGTTCCGCGCACCGCCCCGTTGCGCTCGCGATAGCCGCGCTTGCCGGTGACGACATCGCGCAGATAGCCCGCCAGCCCGTTGGCCGTCCCCGTGACGCGGAGGCTCAGATCCTGGGTCAGCGGCACGTTGAGCGCGCCCTCGACCGCGTATTGACCGCCATTTTCGCCGCTCGTCGGCGAGATCAACGCCCTGCCCCACCCTTCGAGGTGGTCCGAAGGCTTCTTGGTGACAATGTTGAAGGCGCCGGCGATGGCGTTGTTGCCGAAGAACGTGCTCTGCGGCCCCTTCAGCACCTCGACATGGTCGAGGTCGAGGAACGACGCCGACGAGGCGCGCGAGCGGCCGTGATAGATGTCGTCGATGAACGTTCCGACCGACTGGTCGAACGACTGATTGTCCCCCGAACCGGTGCCGCGGATGAAATATTCCGTGTTGCGGCCGGTCGCCTCGACGTGGATCGAGGGGTTCTCCTCCGCGAGCGCCACGACGGTGGTGAGGTTCTGCTGCGCGATCGCCTGCTGACCGACGACCTGCGCCGAGATCGGCACTTTCTGCAGGTTCTCGGCCCGCCGCTGCGCCGTGACGACGATGTCGCCGATCTGGCCCGTCGGCTGGTCGGGGGCATCGGTGCTGGCCGAGGAAGCCGCCGCGCCGGCCGCCGAACTCGTCGCCGCCGGCGCGCTCTGATCCTGCGCGGCTTGGGCCGCGAGCGCTGGGGTGGCCAGGCCGACAACCGGGATGGCGGCGGTCGCGATGAGGTGTCGGGCAATCATGCTCATGGCGGTGGCTCTCCTATCCGGCAGGGGCTGCTCATGGGTTAGGCGCGCGGCGGCGCTGGCGGCGGGGATGGACTGCTTTGATCGATGCGCGCTATTTGCGCTCGGCGAACGGGGATCGGGCTGCGCCGATGCGCTGTTGACCTCGCGGGGAGCGCCGTGGCCATCGTGGCTCACGAAGCGTCGGCCAGCGGACACCTTCATCATTGATCCCCCATTGCTGCGTCCGGAGCGTCTTCACGTTCCGACCTCCCGAATCGAAAGCTATAGCTGACCGTCCGGTCGGTCAAGCATCCCGTGACGCCGTCTGCTTCGGTCAACCTGTTTTTGCTGAATGCGAGTAAACCTGTCCCCCGATCGCGCCATCAGCGCCTCTCCCGCGCGACAGCGCCCGCGCCAATGCGAGTAGCGCCGGTGTTCGTGTGCCTCATCTTGGCGGCAGGAGACTGGCGATGGCGCGAGACGAAACCGATCGGATACTGGCCGCGATGAGCGACGGCGTCACCCGCGCGGGCAAGGCGCTGGCGAGCCGGTTCAGGCAGTCACCCCGGCCGGCGAGCCGGCAGGAGATCTGGGAAGCGCTGCGCGCCAGCGACGCGGTGTCCGAGGCGATCCTGCGCCCGGCGCTCGCCGCGGCGTTCCCCGCCGCGACCTGGGAAGAGGACGAGGGCGGCGAAGGCCCGCTGCCGTCGGGCCACTGGTGGGTGTGCGACACGTCCGAGGGCAACATCAACTATGTCCACGGCCGGCCGGGCTGGTGCGTCACCGCGACGCTGGTGCGCGACAACGAGACGCTGCTGACCGCCGCTTACGTGCCGCTCACCGCCGAACGCTACACCGCCGCGATCGGCGAGGGCGCCTTTCGTGACGGCGCGCGGCTGCGGGTGTCGACCAAGTCGGCGCTCGACGCGGCGCTGGTCTCGACCGGGCAGGCGCTGCCGGGCGAGGATGACGAGACGCGCCGCCGCCTCGAGCGGGACGCCGGCCGGATGCTCGACCGGGCGCTGCTCGTGCGCCTGTCGGTGCCGGCGACGATCGAGCTGTTCGACGTCGCCGAAGGTCGGCTCGACGGCTTCTGGCAGCCGAGCGCGGTGCGATCCGGCCTGCTCTGCGGCGCGCTGCTCGTCGGCGAGGCGGGCGGCACGGTGACCGACTTCGCGGGCGAGCCCTGGACGCTCGAGTCCAGGAACTTCCTGGCCGCCGCGCCCGACCTCCACGCCGCGATGGTCGCGGCGCTGGCAGAATGAGGAGATATTTGTGAGCACGATCGCCATCATCGGTGCCGGCAGGGTGGGCGCCACCTTGGCCGCAGCCCTCGCCAAGGTGGGCCACGACGTCGTGGTCGCCAACCGCGCCGGCGCCGAACCGGAGGGCTGGCAAGGCCCGCCGCTGCGCTTCGCCGCCATTGGCGACGCCATCGCGCACGCCGAGGTGGTCGTCGACGCGCTGCCCGGTGCCACGGCGGTCGCGGCGCTCTCCCCGTTCGCCGATGCCCTCGCCGGCAAGGTGCTGGTCGACGTCGCCAACGCCACCACGCGCGGCGCGGACGGCGCGCCGGGCGGCTTGTCCTACCCGGGATCCAGCCTGGCCGAGGAGCTGCAGGCCGCGCTGCCGGGGG
Source organism: uncultured Sphingomonas sp. (assembly GCA_964247925.1). GTDB lineage: Bacteria > Pseudomonadota > Alphaproteobacteria > Sphingomonadales > Sphingomonadaceae > Sphingomonas. The sequence goes on along the minus strand of CAXTWJ010000007.1, from coordinate 15,230 downwards.
CCAAGGTGGTCAAGACGCTGAACACGATGCTGTTCCCGGTGATGACCAATCCGACGCTGGTCGCCGGCGCCACCGTGTTCCTGTCGGGCGACGACGATCAGGCCAAGGCGGCGGTTCGCCAGCTGCTGCTCGATCTCGGCTGGCCCGAGGCGTCGATCGAGGACCTGGGCGGGACGGCGTCGGCGCGCGGCGTCGAGACCTTCATCCTGCTCGTCCCCGCGATCGTCCGGGCGCACGGCATGAAGCCCTTCGCGCTCGCCATCGCGCGCTGACCGCGGGCGGGCGCGGCCCGGTCGGGTCGGGCCCGCGCCGTCAGCGCGGCCGAAGGTCGCGCACCCTGGCGGCCTTGCCGGTCGAGCGGGGTAGCGACCCGGCGGCCACGAGGGAGACGGTGGCGCTAATGCCGATCAGCTCCTTGATGCGGGAAGCGAGCAGCGGCGCCTGTCCCCGAGCCTCGTCCTGCCCGCATCCGGCGCGCGGCTCGACCAGGACGGCGACCTGATCGAGCCGGCCGGCCCGGCTGACCTCCACGACGAAATGGGGCGACAGCCCGGGGCAGCGGAGCAGCTGTTCCTCGATCTGGGTCGGGAACACGTTCACCCCCCGAACGATGAGCATATCGTCGGAGCGGCCGGTCACCCGCGCCATCCGCCGCATCGGCGTCCGCCCGCCCGGCAGGAGACGGGTGAGGTCGCGGGTGCGGTAGCGAATGACCGGCAGCGCGCGCTTGGTCAGCGAGGTGAGCACCAGTTCGCCCTCCTCCCCCTCGGGCAGCACGCGCCCTGTCTGCGGGGCGACGATCTCCGGCAGGAAATGGTCCTCCCAGATCGTCGCCACGCCCTCGCCGGCGAACTCCTGCGCGACGCCGGGGCCCATGACTTCGGACAGGCCGTAGATGTCGGTGGCTACCAGCCCGAACGCTTCCTCGATCTCGCGGCGCATCGCCTCGGTCCAGGGCTCCGCGCCGAACACGCCGAAGCGCAGCGAGCTCGCGCGCGGGTCCCGGCCCTGCCGGCGGAACTCGTCGAGCAGGGCGAGCATATAGCTCGGCGTCGCCATGATGACGTCGGGCGCGAAGTCGCCGATCAGCTGCACCTGCCGCTCGGTTTGGCCGCCCGACATCGGGATGACGGTGCAGCCGAGCGCCTCCGCGCCGTAATGCGCGCCGAGCCCGCCGGTGAACAGCCCGTAGCCATAGGCAATATGGACTCTCATCCCCGGCCTGACCCCGGCCGCATGCAGCGAGCGTGCGACGAGGCTTGCCCAGGTCGCGATATCCTCCGCGGTATAGGCGACGACGGTCGGCGTCCCCGTCGTGCCGGACGAGGCGTGGACGCGCGCAACCTCCGCCATCGGCACCGCCACCATGCCGAAAGGGTAGCTGGCGCGCAGGTCGGCCTTGGTCGTGAACGGGAAGCGTCCCAGGTCGGCGAGGCTGGCCACCTCCGCCGGCGCGACGCCGTGTTCCGCCAGCACGCGAGCGTAATGGGGCGAGTTGGCGGCCGCATGCGCGAGCGTCTCTCGCAGGCGACGAAGCTGGATCGCCTCCAGCTCGGCGCGGCTGCGCGGACCGTGATCGACCAACCCGTTCACCCCGTGCTCCTCCGGATCCTGGGGAGGGTACCGCCTAGATCGCATTCATCGTCAGCAGGTCGTAGGTCGCGACCAGATCGTCGTCCTGGTTGGTCACCGCCACCGCCCAGCGGACCTCGCCCTGCTCGGGCGAGCGGCGCGTCCGGCTTCTGACCGTCAGCGCGACCTTGATGCGCTCGCCCGGCTTGACGGGCTTGACGAAGCGCAGGCCCTCCAGCCCGTAATTGGCCAGCACCGGCCCCTCGGCGGGGTCGACGAACAGCCCTGCCGCGAACGACAGCAGGAGGTAGCCGTGCGCCACCCGGCCGCCGAAGATCGGGCTGCGCGCGGCCGCCTCCTCGTCCATGTGCGCGTAGAAGGTGTCGCCGGTGAACTGCGCGAAATGCTCGATATCCGCCAGCGTCACCGGGCGCGACCCGGTCCGCAGCGTGTAGCCGGGTTCGAGCTCGTCGAAGCGCAGCCGGAACGGGTGCGTTTGCCCCTCCGGCTGCGGCGCCCCGGGCAGCCAGCGGCCGACCACCGCCGCGAGCTGGCGCGGGCTGCCCTGCAGCGCCGATCGCTGCATGTAGTGCTTGACCCCGCGGATGCCGCCCATCTCCTCGCCGCCGCCGGCGCGACCCGGACCGCCATGGACCAGCATCGGCAGCGGCGAGCCGTGGCCGGTCGATTCGCGGGCGCTTTCCCGGTCGACGATGACGATGCGGCCGTGGAACGAGCCCGCGCCCAGCACCAGCCGGCGGGCCGCCGCGGGATCGTTGCTGAAGAAGGACAGCGCGAGCGAGCCCCGGCCGCGATTGGCCAGCGCGATCGCGTCGTCCAGGTCGCGATACGGCATCAGCGTCGACACCGGGCCGAACGCCTCGACATCATGCACCACCGCGGCGTTCCACGGGTCGTCGGCGCGGAACAGCAGCGGCGAGATGAACGCGCCCGTTCCCTCGCCGCCCTTCGCCTCGACATGGTCGATGTCGCCGAACACCAGCCGCGCCCCCGTCGCGAGCTGCCGGGCGCGATCGCGGACATCGTCGACCTGGGCGCTCGTCGCCAGCGCGCCCATCGTCACGCCCTCGAGCTGCGGGTCGCCGACCACCACCGCCGCCAGCTGTTCACGCAGCGCCGCCTCGGTGGCGTCGAGCAGCGCCGCCGGCACCATCGCGCGACGGATGGCGGTGCATTTCTGCCCCGCCTTGACCGTCATCTCGCGGACGACCTCCTTCACGAACAGCGCGAACTCGGGCGTGTCCGGCCCCGCGTCGGGGCCCAGCACCGACGCGTTGAGCGAGTCGCGCTCGGCGATGAAGCGCACGCCCTCGCGCGCGATCACGGGATGCGCCTGGAGCTTGGCCGCCGTCACGGCGGAGCCGGTGAAGGAGACCACGTCCTGACAGGTCAGATGATCAAGCAGGTCGCCGGGCGATCCGACGATCAATTGCAGCGCGCCGGGCGGCAGCACGTCCGCCTCGATCATGATCCGGAACGCCGCCTCCGCCAGAAAGGCGCCGGGCGAGGCGGGCTTCACGATCGCCGGCATCCCCGCGACCAGCGTCGGCCCGAGCTTCTCCAGCATCCCCCAGATCGGGAAGTTAAAGGCGTTGATGTGGACGGCCGCGCCCTGGAGCGAGGTATAGACGTGCTGGCCGACGAAGGTGCCGTTCCTGCCGATCGGTTCCATGTCGCCATCGGCGATGACGACGTCGTCCGGCAACTCGCGCCGGGCCTTGGACGAGGCGGTGAACAGCGTGCCGGCGCCGCCCTCGATGTCGATCCACCCGTCCTGGCGCGTGGCGCCCGTCGCCCAGTTCAGCGCGTACAGCTCCTCCTTGCGGGCCATGATCGCCTCGGCGATCGCCTTCACCATCCGCGCGCGGGCATGGAAGGTCAGCGCGCGCAACGCCGGCCCGCCCACCGCGCGGGCGTGGTCGAGCATCGCCCGGAAGTCGAGGCCGCCGCTGCCGGTCTCGGCGACCACCTCGCCGGTGATCGCCGACCGGAGCGGGACGGTCCCGCCCTTCGCCGCGACCCAGGCGTCGGCCGCGTAGTTCTTCAGCATCCTCGTCATCGACGTTTCCCCTGCGTCAGCAGCCGGTGAACACCGGCGGTCGTTTGGCGGTGAAGGCGGCGACGCCTTCTTGATAATCGGCGCTGAAGCCCAGCTCGCGCATGGCGTCGCGTTCGCGATCCAGCTCGTCATCGAGGGAGTAGCTCCAGGCGGCGCGCACCAGACGCTTGGTCTCGGCCAAGCCGCGCGTCGGGCCGGCGGCGAGGCGCGCGGCCCCCGCCGCGCGTTACCCTACGAGCGCGGCGGCTTCGGCGCAGCGCCACCTCAGGCCCCCTTGCTCGGCCCGCGCTGCG
>CAXTWJ010000007.1:8686-11275 GCA_964247925.1 uncultured Sphingomonas sp. | reverse complement strand
CGCCCGTCAGCGCGAGGCCGAGCGCGCGTGCCTGACCGACGAGCCGCGGCAGGATCCAGGTGCCGCCCGAGTCGGGAATGAGGCCGATCCCGGCGAAGGACTGGATGAACCTTGCCGAGCGCGCGGCGATAACGATGTCGCAGGCGAGCGCGATGTTCGCGCCCGCCCCGGCGGCGACCCCGTTCACCGCGCAGACCACCGGCTTGGGCAAGGCCGTCAGCCGACGCACGAGCGGCGCGTAATAGCGCTCCACCGACTCGCCCAGGTCGACCGCGCCGCCGCCGGGCGCCACCGACCGATCGGCGAGGTCCTGACCCGCGCAGAAGCCCCGGCCGGCCCCCGTCAGCAGCACCGCGCGCACGCCCTCGTCCCGCTCCACCTCGTCGAGCGTCGCCGCGAGGGCGCGGTGCATCTCGGCGGTGAAGCTGTTGAGGCGATCGGGCCGGTTCAGCCTGATGCGGGCGACGCCGTCGGACCGATCGAACAGGATGGTGTCGCTCGTCATGCCGGCCCGCCTCTCTCCATGATTAATAGACTGCCCGGTCGGACGGCTATTGGCAAGGGGGGCCGGTTTTCTGGAAAGCGGCGTTCCGGGAGTGCGCCTGAATTATAAGTTGACCGACCGGTCGGCTTATCGTACGAAGACGCCAAGGAGACGATGCCATGTACACGACGGAGCTGGGTAGCACGTCCGTCACGCCGCTGACGCCGGACGAGACCCCTGAGCGGATCGCGGCGTTCGAGGCGCGGGTCGCGGCGGACGAGTTCATCGAGCCGAAGGACTGGATGCCCGAGGCGTACCGCAAGACGCTGGTCCGCCAGATCAGCCAGCACGCGCATTCGGAGATCGTCGGAATGCTGCCGGAGGGCAATTGGCTGACCCGCGCGCCGTCGCTGCGGCGCAAGGCGGTGGCGCTCGCCAAGGTGCAGGACGAGGCGGGGCACGGCCTGTATCTGTATTGCGCGGCCGAGACGCTTGGCGTCAGCCGCGACGATCTCACCGAGCAATTGCTGGCCGGCAAGGCGAAATATTCGACGATCTTCAACTATCCGACGCTGACCTGGGCCGACATGGGTGCGATCGGTTGGCTGGTCGACGGCGCGGCGATCATGAACCAGGTGCCGCTCCAGCGGACCAGCTACGGCCCCTATGCCCGCGCCATGGTGCGGGTGTGCAAGGAGGAGAGCTTCCACCAGCGCCAGGGCTATGAGATCATGATGGTGCTGGCCAATGGCACGCCCGAGCAGCGGGCGATGGCGCAGGACGCGCTCGACCGCTGGTGGTGGCCGTCGATCACCATGTTCGGTCCGCCCGACGACAACTCGCCCAACTCGGCGCAGTCGATGCGCTGGCGGATCAAGCGCGACAGCAATGACGACCTGCGTCAGAAGTTCATCGACGCGACCGTGCCGCAGGCCGAGCATCTCGGGCTGATCATTCCCGATGCCGACCTCCGGTGGAACCAGGAGCGCGGTGCTTACGACTATGGCGCGATCGACTGGGACGAGTTCTACGCCGTCGTGCGCGGCGAGGGCCCGGTCGCCAAGGAACGCATGAAGGCGAGGGCCGACGCGTGGCGCGAAGGCGCCTGGGTGCGCGACGCGGCGAGCGCCCATGACGCCAAGCACACCCGGCGCCGGGCGGCATAGGAGCGAATGTGATGGCGGATGTTCCTCCTCCGACCGCGCGCGCCAGCCGCGACTGGCCGCTCTGGGAAGTCTTCGTCCGCGCGCGCGGCGGCCTTTCCCACAAGCATGTCGGCTCGGTCCACGCGTCCGACGGCGAGATGGCGGTGCGCCATGCGCGCGACACCTACACGCGGCGGATGGAGGGAGTGAGCCTGTGGGTGGTCCGCTCGGCCGACATCGTCGCCTCCGACCCGGCGCGAGCGGGTGAGCTGTTCGAGCCCGCCGCGAGCAAGGTCTATCGCCACCCCACCTTCTACGACATTCCCGACGTCGTGAAGCACATCTGATGCCGTCGCTGCCGACCATTGAGCCCGAGGACGTCGCCACCGCCGAGCGCGCGCCGCACGACGGCCTGTTCGACGCCCCCGCCGAGCCGACCTGCGACGACGCGCTGGTCGACTATCTGCTGCGGCTCGGCGACGACAGCCTGATCCTCGGCCAGCGGCTGGCCGAGTGGTGCGGCCACGCACCGGCGCTCGAGGTCGACCTCAGCCTCGCCAACCTGTCGCTCGACCTGATCGGGCAGGCGACGTTGCTGCTGGACCTGGCGGCGGCGGTGGAGGGCAAGGGCCGGGATGCCGACGCGCTCGCCTTTCGCCGCGACGTGCTCGCCTTTCGCAATTGCCTGATGGTCGAGCAGCCCAACGGCGATTTCGCGCGGACGATCGCGCGTCATTTCCTGTTCGCCACCGTCCAGCTCGCGCTGTTCGAGCGGCTCGCCGGCGCGGCGGACGAGCGGCTGGCGGCGATCGCGGCCAAGGCGGTGAAGGAGCTCGCCTACCACGCGGAGCTCGCCGCCGACTGGGTGATCCGCCTCGGCGACGGCACCGACGAGAGCCGGCGGCGGATGATCGACGGGTTCGATTGGCATTGGCGCTTCGTCGACGAACTGTTCCAGAT
>CAXTWJ010000007.1:0-8676 GCA_964247925.1 uncultured Sphingomonas sp. | reverse complement strand
CGAACGCGGGCTGGCGGTTCGTGGCATCGCCGTTGACCGCGCCGCGCTGCGCGCCGGCTTCGACGCCGCCGGCGAGCGGGTGCTGACCGAGGCGACGCTGCCGCTGCCGACCTACCCGCGCGGCGTGGTCGGCGGGCGCAAGGGCCATCACAGCGAGCATCTCGGCCACCTGCTGGCGATCATGCAATACCTGCCCCGCACCTATCCGGACGCCCGCTGGTAGCGATGGCGGCGTCCGTGCCCGCCCGCGCGGTGGACGAGGCGGCGGTGCTGGCCGCGCTCGCCGCCGTGCCCGACCCCGAAATCCCGGCCGTGTCGGTGGTGGACCTGGGCATCGTGCGCGGCGTGGTGCAGGATCCGCCGGCGGTGCTCATCACGCCCACCTATTCCGGCTGCCCCGCGACGCTCGTCATCGAGGCGTCGGTGCGCGAGGCGCTCGACCGGGCGGGGTTCGGGGCGCTGCCGATCCGCACCGTCCTGTCGCCCGCCTGGACCACCGACTGGATCACCGACGCCGGCCGCGAGCGGCTGCGCGCCTATGGCATCGCCCCACCACCACGCGGCGCCGCCGCACGATCGTTGCGCGCCGACGACGTGGAGTGCCCGCGCTGCGGCTCGGCCGACACGCGCGAGGTCAGCCGCTTCGGTTCGACGCCGTGCAAGGCACAGTGGCAGTGCCGCGCCTGCCTGGAGCCGTTCGACCGCTTCAAATGCCATTAGGGGCCGCCACGCCATGTCCACCCAGTTCCACCCGCTCAAAGTGGTCGCGGTCGCCGCCGAGACCGATGAGGCGATCGCGCTGACGCTCGCCCCCGCCGACGAGCATCGCGCCCTGTTCGCCTTCGCGCCCGGCCAGCACCTGACGCTGCGCACCGAGATCGACGGCGAGGACGTCCGGCGCAACTATTCGCTGTTCGTCTCGCCCGACGAGGGCACCCTGCGCGTCGCGATCAAGCGGATCGCGGGCGGCGTCTTCTCGGGCTGGGCGCTGGGCGGGCTGAAGCCGGGCGACATGATCGAATCGATGACGCCGCGCGGGGCGTTCACCTGGGCGTTCGAGCCGGGCGAGCGGCGGCGCTATGTCGCCTTCGCCGCCGGGTCGGGAATCACGCCGATCCTGTCGCTGGTGAAGACGGGCCTGCTGGTCGAGCCCCAGAGCCAGTTCACCCTGCTCTACGGCAACCGCACCTCGGCCTCGATCATGTTCTTGGAAGTGATCGCGGACCTGAAGGATCGGTATCTCGACCGATTGCAGGTCTATCACTTCCTCGACGAGGAGGCGGACGACGTGGAGCTGTTCAACGGCCGCCTCGACCGCGAGCGCGTCGCCGCCGTGCTGGAGACGCTGGTCGATCCGGCGCAGGTCGACGCCGCCTTCATCTGCGGCCCCGGCCCGATGATGGACGCGGCGGAAGCCGCGTTGCGCGACGCCGGCGTCGATCCCGACGCGATCCTCGTCGAGCGATTCTCGGTAGGCCGTCCCGCCGCCGCGGAGGCCGCCGCCGCGCGGGACGCGACCCGCGCCGCGCAAGGCCTCACGCTTCAGATCTCGATCGACGGCCGGCGCCGCACCGTCGCGTTCGACGCGGCGGAGGGCAACATCCTCGACAGTGCCCGCGCCGCCGGACTGGCCGCCCCCTTCGCCTGCAAGGCGGGGGTGTGCGCGACGTGCCGCGCGAAGCTGATGTCGGGCGAGGTCACGATGCTCGCCAATTACGGCCTGTCGCAGGAGGAGGTCGCCGCCGGCTACATCCTCACCTGCCAGGCGGTGCCGTTGGGCGCGGGCGTGGCCGTCGACTACGACGCCTGAGCGCCCTCGCCCGGCCAGCCCTCGACGACCTCGACGAACTTGGTCAGCCACGCATTGGTCTGGTGACCGTCGACCACGCGGTGGTCGATGGTGAGCGAGACGTAGCACATCGGCCGGATCTGGATCGTGTCGATGCCGCCGACCTCGCGTACGACCACCCGCTTCTCCAGCTTGCCGACGCCCAGGATCGCCGATTGCGGCTGGTTGATGATGATCGGCGTGGCGAGCAGCGAGCCCGACACGCCGTGGTTCGAGATGGTGAAGGTGCCGCCACGCATGTCGGCGGGCGTCAGCCGGTTGGCGCGGGCGCGGGCGGTCAGGTCGGTCAGCGCCTTGGCGATGCCGAGCAGCGACAGGCTCTCGGCGCGCCGCACCACGGGCACGACGAGCCCGCGATCGCCCAGCGCCGTCCCCACCCCGATGCCGACCTCGTCGAACAGCTCCAGCCGGTCGTCGTGCCAGCGGCTGTTGATCGCGGGCGCGGCGCGCATCGCCTCGACGCAAGCCGCGACCACATAGGCGGTGAAGGTCAGCTTCGCTCCCTGCGCCTCGAACGCGGACCGATGCGCCTGCCGATGAGCGGTGATGGCGCTGAAGTCGCATTCGAAGACGGCGGTGACGTGCGGCGCGACGGTGACCGAGTTCACCATGTTCTGCGCGATGGCGAGCCGCATCCGGTCATGCGGGACGGAGCGCGACGCGCTTGACGCGGCGTCGGCCACAGGCTCTGCGCGGCGCGCGTCCGGTTCGCCCGCGGGAGCCGGAGTGTTTCGGGTCTCCACGAACCGATCGACGTCCGAACGCGTCACGCGGCCGCCGCGACCGGTGCCGGCGATCTGCCCGGGGTCGAGGTCGTGCTGGCGCAAGGCCCGACGGACGGCGGGCGACAGCGCCGCGTTGGTTGGCGGCGGCGGTGACCCGGACGGCGCGCTGGTCGGGGCGTCGACCGCCAGCCCGCTCTCCGGCTCGGCGTCGGCGGTCGTGCCGCGATCGGCCGCGCCCAGGCGGCCGAGCAGCGCGCCGGGGACGGCTTCCGCATCGGTGTCGAGGATGATCTCGGCGAGCACGCCCGCGGCGGGCGCCGGCACCTCCTGCGTGACCTTGTCGGTTTCCAGCTCCACCAGTGGGTCGTCCAGCGCGACCACATCGCCGACCTTCTTCAGCCAGGACCGCACGATCGCCTTGGTGCCCTCCTGCTCGAACGGAACGAGAATGTCCGTCATCGCTCAGAACCCCACCAGATCGTCGATCTTGGCGCGGATGCGCTCCACCGACGGGACCACCCAGTCCAGCAGCACCGGGTTATGCGGGCTGGGGATGTCGGGCATGGTCAGTCGGGCGACCGGCGCGTCCAGGTCCATGAACGCCTCGTCGGCGACCACGGCGGCGATCTCGGCGCCGAAGCCGGCGGTCTGCAGGTCCTCGTGGACGATCAGGCAGCGCCGCGTCCGGCGGACGGAGGCGAGCACCGCCGCGCGATCCCAAGGCATCAGCGTTCTCAGGTCGACGACGTCGACCGAGCGGCCCTCCGCGGCCTCCTCACAGCGCGGCACCATCGCGCCCCAGGTCACCACCGTCAGGTCGTCGCCCGTCACGGTCGTCTTGGCCTGGCCGAACGGCAGCGCGTAGTCGTCGCCGGGATAGGGACGCCGCGCCCAGGCGTGGTCGAGCATCGCGCGATGCTCGAAGAAGATCACCGGATCGTTGCCGCGCAACGCGGTGCGCAGCAGGCCGACGGCGTCCTCCGCGTTGGAGGGCACCGCCACCATCCAGCCCGGCGTATGCACGAAGGCTACCTCGTTGGTCTGGCTGTGCCACGGGTCGCCGCACTTGAAGAAGCCGCCGGGAACGCGCAGCACCATCGGCGCGGCGAAGCGATTGTTCGTGCGCCAGCGCATCGAGCCGCAATCGTTGATCTGCTCGGTCGCCGGTTCCGCGTATTTGCGGAACTGGATCTCGGGCACCGGCACCAGGCCCGCCAGTGCCAAGCCCACGGCGCGGCCGACAATTCCTTCCTCGGACAGGCTGGTGTCGAACACGCGGCCATCGCCGAACTTGTCCTGCAACCCGAGGGTGACCGCGTGCACCCCGCCCTTGGGGCCGACATCCTCGCCGAACACCACGACCCGGTCGTTGATCGCCATCTCGTGGTCGAGGGTACGGCGGATCGCGGTGACCATGTTGAGCCGCTGCCCTTCGGGACGGGGCAAGGGGTCGCCCCGCGGCGGGACACGGCCGGCGCCCCGTTGACCGCCCATGGCCTGCACCTCGCCCGGCTCGGCGAAGACGTGGCGGAGCACCGTCTCCGGCTTGGCGACCGCGCGTGCCTCGGCGCGCTCGCGCGCGGCCTCCGCGTCGGCTTCGGCCTGCGCGGCGATCGCGTCCCACTCGCCCGCGCCGAGCACCGCGCCGTCGAGGAACGCGCGCAGCTTGGGCAAGGGATCGCGCGCCCGTTCGGCCGCGACGAACTCCTCCGACTTGTAGGTTTGCGTGTCCTGGAAACTGTGCCCTTGCAGCCGCGGCACGGTCAGCCGGAGGAGGCAAGGACCCTGTCGCCCACGCACATGCGCCAGCGCCCGATCGACCAGCCGCGCCGCCTCCGCAGGCTCGGTGCCGTCGCCGGACAGGATCTCCAGATCGCGGAACCCCGACAGGTTCGCCGCGATGTCGCCGCCCGGCGTCTGGAAGGTGGACGGGACCGAGATGCCGTAGCCATTGTCCTCGACATAGAACAGCATCGGCAGGCGCTGCGTCGTGGCGATGGTCAGCGCCGCCCAGAAGCCGTTGCTCGCCACCGACGCCTCGCCGCCCAGCACGACCGCCAGCGCATCGTCATATCCCTCGGCGCCGAGCACGGTACGATGATATTCGATCGCCTGCGCCCATCCGGCCGTCGGCGTGTACTGCGCCCCGACGCCGCCGCACATCGGCAGGGCGGACGCGCCATGCGGGTTGGGGTAGTTGAACACCACACCAATGTCGCGTCCATCGGAATAGCCGCCTGCCCGCCCCATCGACGACCCGAGCGCATCCTCGACGTCGACGCCGAGCGACAGGAGCAACGGGCGGGAGCGATAATAGCCGCAGGCCGCGTCGTGCGGGCTGACCAGCCGTGTCCCCAGCAGGACCTGCGCGACGTCGTGGCCGCGCGCGGAGAACTGGTACAGCACCTTCTTCTCGGGGACGAGCCGCTCCTCCTCCATGCGGTCGAGCGCGCGGGAGAGGTGGACGAGATAGGCGACGCGCCGCCAGTCGCGCGACGGATCGGGCACGTTCGCCACCGTCCATTCCTGCGCAAGCACCACGTCCATGTCCATTCCCCGACTGTACGGTCGGTCTATTATCACTCAGGCTGCCGCGCAAGGGGCTGGCGCGGGCGCGGGCACCCTGCCGCCGGCCGCCCGCGTGGCGTGTCCCTCGACCATGGCGGCGACGAGGCCGCGGACGGCGCCGACGATCGCCTGCGTGGTGCGGGCGACATCGCCGCCGCGCGCGCCGGCGGCGTCGGCGAGGACGCGGATCACCCGCATGACGTCGCCCGCGAGCCACTCCGCCTCGCCCGGACGCACGGCCGTCCGCAATAGCGTGGCCAGCGCCTCGCGCACCCCCAGCGACTCCGCTTCGAGGTCGAGCGAATGGGCGAGGCGCGCTTCCTCATCCTCCAGCAACAGCGCCAGGCGCGGCCGGTCGAGCTGGTTGCGCACCGCGACGTCGACCAACGCCGCCAGTGCCCGATCCAGCTCGCCGGTGGCGAGCGCCGCCCTGGCCTCCGCCGCGACCAATTTCGCCTGGCGCTCGATCAGCGCGCGGGTGATCGCATCCTTGTTGGGGAAATACTGATACAGCGACCCGATGCTGACGCCGGCCACCTCGGCGACGGTGTTGGTGGTGAAGCGGCTGGCGCCGTCGCGGTCGAGCAGGCGGGCCGCGGCCTCGACGATCGCCTCCACCGTGCCGGCGGAGCGCGACTGGCGCGGCAGCTTGCGCGGTGCCACGGCCGGCGCTTGCCCGCTCCGGGCCTGCCCCTTCCCAACGCGCCTGTCGTCACTCATCGCCGGTCACCATGATCGTCGCAAGCCTCGTTGACCAGTCGCCCGCACGGCGCGTCAGGGGTCCAGCCGGTGCGTCGGCGTGGTGTGCCGCATCACTTCGCCGGGTTCCAGCCATTGATGCTTGCAGGCGAACGACTGATACAGCGCCAGCTGGTCGGCGACATGCGGCGATCCCGTTCCGTCGGCGGCGACGAAGCTGCTCTGCCCGGGCGGGGTCACGTCGCAATAATCGACGCGGCCGCCGCGGAACACGATGCGGTCGTTCTCGGTCCCCCGGTTCATGAACACCGGGAGCCGCGGCGCCGTCGCCGGCTCGCTCTGCGGTACCCCCGCGTAGTTGGCCGTCGCGAACACGTGCGGCCTCGCGGGCTCCCACCAGTGCGCGGGGTCCGCGCCGTCGCGCGCCGTCACCGTGCGCCAGGCGGCGGCCAGCGCGTCGACGACGAGGGCGCGCGCGTCGCGCCCGGCGAGGACCGCGCTGCCGTGCGGATCCGCCAGTGCCGCGACCGCGCCCTTGACGCCCAGGCTGGGGAACACCGGGTCGAATTGGAGGAAGTCCCGCTCGGCCGCCGCGCGCCCGGGCGAGCCCGGCGGGGGCAGCAGCGGGCGGTAGAGCGCGGGCAGCAGCGCTTCCAGAAAGGCACGGAAGACCAGGTACGGCGGCGTCGCGGTCTGCTTGGCCGTGTCGGCCACCGTCCCGTTCCAGCCGGCGAGCAGGCGCGCGGCTTTGGCGGCGTCGCCGGTCGCGCCCGCCGTGGCGACGAACGGCAGGAAGTAGCGCGCGTTCACGTCGAGGTAGGAAAGGCGGCGCACCACGTCCCAGATCGGCTCGCGGCTCAGCCGGGGCGTGGCGGTCAGCGCGTCGAGCAGCTCGTTCTCCCGGTCGACCCGGCTCCAAGGCATGAAGTCGGAGCTGGGATAGTCGGGCTGCGGACGATTGTTCCAGTTTGCGATCACGCCGCTGGTCGGATTGAGCACGTGCGGGTTGTCGGTTCCCGGGACGAACCCGGCCCATTCCATGCTGCCGTCGCCGCTGACGGGAAGCCGCGGGTCCTGGCCCGACGGCCGCAGCGGGAAACGGCCGAGGAACTGGTAGGCGATGTGGCCCATGGCGTCGGCGTAATAGTTGTTGACGCTGATCGCGACCTTGGACACCTGCGCTCGCCAGCCGCGATAGTCGGGTGCCTGCATCGCGCGGACCCAGGCCACCAGCGACGCCACCTCCAGCCCGTCCCAGCTCCGCCGCCGCGCATAGGCGTGGTGCGTCGCCGGGTCGACCAGCTCCACGGTGCCGTGCACCGTGGACCATTGCGTCAGCGTTCGATCCAGCCCGCCCTTGACCACGATCGTCTCGTCGCGCCGCGACATCGCGCGCCACGATCCCCGGAACAGGTAGCGGTGCGGGTCGGCGGGATCGAGCTGCTCCTGGTAGATGTCGGTGGTGTCGCCGAGCCCGGCGGTCGCGCCCCAGCCGATCCGGCCGTTGGTGCCGAAGATCAGCCACGGACTGCCCACCGGCGCGCTGCCGACCACGTTGAAGCCCGCCCCGTGCAGGCCCACCGCCCAGATATAGGCGGCGGCGAAGTCGCCCATCTGCGGGCCGTTGACGAGGATGGCGGAGCCGTCGCCGGTACGGGACGGCCCCGCCAGCCACGCATTGCTGGCATGGGGGATCGCACCGCGGGCGAGCGCGGCGGCGCTCGGGCCGAAGCGCGCCGCGTCGGACAGGCCGGCAAGCCCGTTCGGCAGCGACGGCGCGGTAGGAGCGGGCGGCACGCGCGCCGGTGGCGGGATCCTCGCGGCGTCGGCCGCCTGCACCGTCGTCGGCGAACCAGGATCGACGACCGGGCGCAACTCATCGAACTGGCGCCCGCCCTGGACCGCCCCCGCGGTCGCGCGAAGCCGCGTCAGCAGCGCCAGATTGTCGATCTCCGCATTGAGGTCGGAGAAGCGCAGCACCATGGAATGCTCGTAGATCGCGATCACGTCGGCCGGGCTCCACGCCTCCGGCAGGAAGCCCGCGTCGGCGAAGCCCTTGGGCAGGTTGGCCGCGCGCGACGCCAGATCGTCCCTGATCCGCGCGCTGATCCCGTCCGCCATGCCCTGGAAGATGGCCCGGTCGTCGGCCGACAGCCGCTGGTACTGCCGTTGCAGCGCGGCAACGTCATAGCGGCCGCGGGCGGTCCGGTCGCTCTCGACCTGCGTCGGTCCCAAGACCGCCGCCAGCTTGCCGCGCGCCGTTCGCTTCAGCAGTTCGAGCTGATAGAGCTGATCCTCGGCAAGCGCATAGCCAAAGCCGTAGAACAGGCCATAGGTGGTGCGCGCGAACACATGCGGAACGCCATAGGCATCCCGGCGGATCGACACCGGCCCGGCACGGCTCGCCGCCGGCGCGGGCGCGGACGCGGCGAGCATCGCGCAGGCCAGAACCAGACGTATCCAATGCCTGCCCATCGGCTTCCCCTCGGCGGACCGTTTCCCTATGCCGATCGGATGAATATGTTAGACTGTCCGGACGGTCAATCGCATGACGTCCCCAGCGGAGGCGGTCGCCGGCGTTTGGCAATCCACCACCGATATGAGAAAGGCTAGAGCGCAATGGCGCGGACGCAGGCACCCGATTACGAGCAGCGCCAGGCGGCGATCATCGACAAGGCGGCGAACCTGTTCGCGCGCCAAGGGTTCCTGGGAGCCTCGGTGTCGGACCTCGCCAAGGCCTGCGACACCTCCAAGTCCCTGTTCTACCATTATTTCCCGTCGAAGGAGGATGTTCTCTACGCCGTCATGTCCTCGCATGTCGACCAGCTGCTGGAG
>CAXTWJ010000006.1:4522-26261 GCA_964247925.1 uncultured Sphingomonas sp. | reverse complement strand
CCGACCGCGTTGGTCGCATGGTAATGCGCGCCACGCCGCCGCGGCTGGGCGGAATGCCGACGCCGCCGTTCGAGCAGGCGCAGCGGCAATGGTATCACTGGTTCATGGCGACCGCGCGCAGCGAGGCGGCGATCCGCGACGACCGCCGCGGCTTCGCGCGTCGGCACTGGGACAACTGGTCGCCGCCCGGCTGGTATGACGAGGCGACCTTCCAGCGCGTTGCTCGGTCGTGGGATAATCCGGACTGGGTCGATGTGACCCTGCACAGCTATCGCGCGCGATGGGACGAGGCGGTGCCGGATGAGCGCAGCCGCTGGCTGGAGGAGAAGGTC
Organism: uncultured Sphingomonas sp.; assembly: GCA_964247925.1. Classification (GTDB taxonomy): domain Bacteria; phylum Pseudomonadota; class Alphaproteobacteria; order Sphingomonadales; family Sphingomonadaceae; genus Sphingomonas. The sequence goes on along the minus strand of CAXTWJ010000006.1, from coordinate 25,929 downwards.
AAGGCGACGCAGACGCTGTCGCTGCCCGCGATGTACATCCAGGGCGCGGTCGACGGCATCAACCCGCCGTCGTCCAGCAAGGGCGTGCCGTCGAAGTTCACCGGCCCGTTCGCGTTCGTGACGCTGTCGGGTGTCGGGCACTTCGCCCAGCGCGAGAACCCGGATGCGGTCGCGCGCCATCTGATCGAGCTGTTCTGCGGCGATCCCGCCGCGCTGTCCGACATCACGGACCGGAGTTTGCTAATGAAGAAGACCATCCCCATCGCTGCCGGCGTCGGCGCTGCCGGGCTCGCCGTCGCCGCCGCGGCCGGCATCGTGCGCGCGCGCGGGCGGAGCGGCAAGCTGACTCAGGTCGCACAGTTCGATCACCAGGTGACGGGTGTCGCGGTCGCGGCCGACGGGCGGCGCTTCGTCAATTTCCCGCGCTGGACCGACGATGCGCCGATCTCGGTCGCGGAGGTGCTCGGCGACGGATCGCTGCGGCCCTATCCCGACGCGCGCTGGAACGAGTGGCGCAACCTGCGCGCCAACGAGCTGTCGGTCGCGGACCATTTCGTCTGCGTCCAGTCGATCGTGCCCGACGGCCACGGCAACCTCTGGGTGCTCGATCCCGGCGCACCCGGCAACGAGAAGATCCTGCCCGGCGCGCCCAAGCTGGTGAAAATTGATCTCGCCGGCGACACCGTGATCAAGGTCATCCCGGTGCCCGAGGATGTGGCGCTGCAGGGGACCTATCTCAACGACATTCGCTTCTCGCCCGACCGCCGCACCGGCTACATCACCGACAGCGGCGCGCGCGGCGCGATCATCGTCGTCGATCTGGAGAGCGGCGAGAGCTGGCGGGCGCTGGATGGTCACGCGTCGACGCAGGTCGACCCGGACGTCAAGGTCACGATCGACGGCAAGCCGCTGGTGCGTCCCGACGGCCGCCAGCCGATGTTCGCCTCCGACGGCATCGCCATCTCCAACGACGGCGAGACGCTCTACTACCAGGCGCTGACCGGCGAGACGCTCTACGCGATCGCTACGGACAAGCTGCGCCGCGACGTGTCGGAGACGGAGCGCGGCGCGGCGGTCAGGCCGGTGGCAAAGACCCATGTCGCCGACGGCTTGTGGATGAGCAGGGCCGGCGTGCTCTACCTCACCTCGCCCGGCGACTTCTCGATCAAGCGCCTGGAAGGCGACCGTGTCGCGACGGTGCTGACCGACAAGCGGCTGCGCTGGCCCGACACCTTCAGCGAGGGACCGGACGGGACGATGTACGTCACCGCCAGCCACATCCAGGACACGCAGTGGTTCACGCCGGGCGCGCCGCCGTCGATCAGGACCGAGCTGTTCTCCTTCGCTTCGGCCCAGTGAGCCCGACCATTCAACCCCGAGGACTTCGCCCATGACCCCGCTGCCCTACCGCGACAACATCGAGACGCCCGAAGCCGACGAGCAGAAAACGATCGACGGCATCATTGAGGGGATGACGACCGAGAGCGAGACCGTCGAGAAGCGCCAGGGTCATGCGGTGCGCGCGAGCCACGCCAAGAGCACCGCGTGCGTCACCGGCGAACTCGTCGTCGCCGACGGCCTACCGCCCGAGCTGGCGCAGGGGCTGTTCGCGTCGCCCGGCACCTTCCAGGTCGCGGTCCGCTTCGCGCAGGGGCCGGGCGAGAACCTCGGCGACCGCGTCTCCACGCACCGCGGCATGGCGATTAAGGTGTTCGGTGTGCCGGGCGAGAAGCTGCCTGGCCATGACGCGCCGACGCAGGACTTCGTGCTGGCGAGCGGCCCGACCTTTCCGGCCGGCACCGCCGCCGGCTTCCTCAGCCAGGCCGGCAAGATCGGGGCCGCGACACCGATGCCCGAGAGCGTCAAGAGCGCCGCGTCGAGCATGGCGCGCAACATCAACAAGCTCCTGAACGCGGTCGCAGGCGGCCCCAGCCCGCTGCTCGACTTCTATGGCCATCCCTACAGCCATCCGCTCGACGACTACTACTTCAGCCAGTGCCCCATCCGGTACGGCGACCACGTCGCCAAGCTCGGCGCGTTCCCGGCATCGCCCGAGCAGCTCGCGCTGGACGACTGGCAGCTCGATCCGCACCAGGACGAGGATGGCTTCCGCCATGCCGCAATCGACTTCTTCGCCGAGCAGGACGTGGTGTTCGAATTGCGCGCGCAGCTGTGGACCAACGCTGAGACCCAGCCGATCGAGGACGCCTCGGTCGAGTGGCCCGCGCAGGACAGCGAGTATCGCACGATCGCGACGATCCGGCTGCCGCGCCAGCAGGCCTATTCGCCCGAGCGGGTCCGCTACTTCGACGAGGTGATGACGTTCCGCCCCGCGCACAGTCTCGCCGTCCACCGGCCGCTCGGCGGCGTGATGCGGGCGCGACTCCAGGTCTACCGGGCGCTGAGCGACTTCCGCCACCGCGAGAACGGCGTCACCGCCGTCAACACCGCCAGCATGGACGAGATCCCGGCATGAGCGCGGACTCGACGACCGACCTCCTCCGGCCCGGCTGGACCGAGTCGACGAAGCGGATCAAAGGGGTGGACCTGCACATCGTCGAGGCGGGTGATCCGGGGGCGCCTCTGCTGCTCCTTCTGCACGGCTTTCCGGAGTTCTGGTGGGCGTGGCGGCACCAGATCACGCCGCTTGCCGAGGCCGGCTATCACGTGGTCGTGCCCGACATGCGCGGCTACAACACCAGCGACAAGCCGCAGGAGGTCGCGGCCTACACGCTCGACATCCTGGCCGCCGACGTGGTGGCGCTGGCCGACGCGTTCGGGGCGGAGCGCTTCCATCTGGTCGGGCACGACTGGGGCGCGGTGATCGGCTGGTGGGTGGCCGCCGAGCATGCTGGTCGCCTGGATCGGGTCGTGCTGATGGACGGCCCGCATCCGGACGTATGGGGCAGGCAGGCGCTCAAACATCCCACACAGGCGCTGAAGAGCACCTACGTCGCCTTCTTCCAGCTGCCCTTCGTGCCCGAGGCGACGCTGAGCGGGTTCGACAACGCCGGGCTGAAGGCCATGATGCGGGGCAGCGCCAAGACCGACACGTTCGAGCGCGGCGCGCTGGAGCACTACTCCGCAGCGTGGTCGCAACCGGGCTCGGTGACCGGCATGCTCAACTACTACCGCGCGCTTCGCGAGCGTCCCAAGCGCGACGAGCCGGCACGGCTCGCGCCGCCGACGCTCATCCTGTGGGCGGGCGACGACGTGTTCCTGGAGCGCAACGTCGCCGAGGCGGGGCTGGCGCTGTGCGACGACGGCGTGCTCGAGTTCGTCGAAGGCGCGAGCCACTGGCTGCACATCGAACGGCCCGAGCAGATCAACGCGCGCGTCCTCGCCTGGCTAGGTGAAGAACGGTGAGGACCGAACGCGCGGTCGGCGCCGTCGCTGGCGGCCTGGCGGCGGGGCTGGCGTTGTCCGCAGTGATGCTGCTCGGCGAAAAGCTGAGTGGCAAGCCATCGGAGCTGATCGAGCTCGAACGCGCCACCGCCGCCAAGCTCGCCGTTCCGACCCCGACCGGCGACACGACCGCCATCGCGACGGAACAGGTCGTGACGCACGGCGGCCATCTCGCGCTCTCGGCGTTGGCAGGACTCGCCTATGCGGCTGCGGTCGACGAGGACGCCGACGGACCGGTGGCCGGCGCGGCGTTCGGCGCCGCCTTCTTCGTAATAGCCTATGGATCACCGGGCCGGCGCTCGGCGTCACGCCGCTGCCTTGGCGCCAGCCGCTGCTGCGCGCCGTCCAGCACCCGATCGTTCACATACTGTTCGGTCTAGCGATCGCCCAGGCGGCTAAAAGAGCAAGTCCGAGGTGATCACGGCGACGCAGCCCGCTTTGCCCGCCTAGGAGCCCCGGGGACGAACCTGCCGCAGCTGGCTTGACCCCCGTCGTCTAACAAGCCGGCCGAACACCGCTCGTAGTCTCGCGCCGCTGAAATCAATCGAAGAGCGCCGGCTAGCCTCCACCGGGAAGGATTGCGATAGCAATATGAACGAGTGACCGGTTTCGAGAAAATGACCGGGATGGCTGAGTGGCCGCTTCTGGGTCTTCTATGGCAGCGACGCCGCAGAAGCCTTGGCAAGGGCATTTGACAACTCCCCCAACGAGTAAGGCTTCTGTAGCAGCTCGAACTCGTGGCTGTCCTGCTCGGCGAGGACGCTGCTGTAGCCGCTGGTGAGAACCACGGGGACGCGCGGGAACCGCCGGCGGATCTCCTGGCCGAGTTCGATCCCCGACATGCCGGGCATGACCACGTCGGAGAAGACGAGGTCGAAGCCGGTCCCTTCGTTCCCGAGCTCAACAATGGCGCTCGCAGCATCTACCGCCAGGCTGGTCTTATACCCAAGCTCACGCAAGGCCTCGGTGGCGAACGAGCCGACCTCTTCGTTGTCCTCGACCACGAGAATGCAGGCACCTCGTGCCAACGAGGTGGTCACGGCATCCAGCGGCTCCGCAAGCTGCGGTCTTTGTTCGGGTGCAGTGGGCAGGTAGAGCGTGAACGTGGAGCCCTCCTCGGGAACGCTGTCGACGATCACGTCGCCGCTCGACTGTTTGGCGAAGCCGAACACCTGGCTGAGGCCGAGGCCGGTGCCGTGGCCCACGCCCTTGGTGGTGTAGAAGGGCTCGAAGATGCGGTCGATCTGGTCGGGCGTGATGCCGGTTCCCGTATCTGCGATCGCGATGGCGACAAATTGGCCGGGGACGGTCGGGTGCAAACGGACGGCGGGTATGCAATCGACGTTCCGGACGGCGATCGTCAGCCGGCCTTCGCCACCCATCGCGTCGCGCGCGTTGACGGCCATGTTGACCAGCGCGGTGTCGAACTGGCTGCGATCTGCCTTGATCCGGTGAGGGCCGGGCGGAACGTCGATGGTGATCGCCACACGCGAGCCGGTCAGCGACGCCAGCATGTCCCGGATGCCGGCGATGTTGACGGAAACGTCGAACACCTCCGCCTTGAGCGCCTGGCGTCGCGCGAAGGCGAGCAGCTGGCTGGTCAGTTTGGTGGCACGATCCGCGGTGTCGGAGATGGCGGCGATGTAGCGCGCCCGTTTCTCGTCGGACAGGTCGGGGCGGCGCAGCAGGTCGACGGACCCCCGGATCACCGTCAGCAGGTTGTTGAAATCGTGCGCGACGCCGCCGGTGAGCTGTCCGACGGCCTCGACCTTCTGGCTCTGCCGCAACTGCTCCTCGGCCTTCAACAGCGCCGCCTCGCGCTCCTTCTGCTCCGTGACGTCGCGCGACACGCAGTAGAGCAGCCCGCCGACCGGGACGGCCGACCAGGACAGGTCCCGATACCCGCCGTCCTGCGTCCGGAAGCGGTTCTCGTAGGCGATGCTGACGTGATCGCCGCCGGCGAGCCGCGCGATCTCGGCCTGCGTCCGCTCGCGATCGTCGGGATGCTCCATCCACTCCGAGCGCCGGCCCAGGATCGCCTCTTCCGGCCAGCCCAGCGTCTTGGTCCAGGCTGGGTTGATGCTGAGCCAGACTCCATCGTTGTCGGCGACGCCCAGCAGGTCGCGGCTGACCTGCCAGACGCGGTCCCGTTCCTGCGTCCGCGCTCCCACCTGCTGCTGTAGCGTCTCGGCAAGAAGCCGCAGTTCGGCCTCCGCGCGTCGCCGCTCGATCGCGGTGCGGGTGCGCTCGCCGACCTGCTCGATGAAGTCGACATCCTCCTGTGTCCAGGCGCGTGGCGCGCTCGACACCGCACAGAAGATCGCCGACAGTCGACCACGCTCAACGATAGGCGCGTTGACCAAGGCACTGACGCGGATGGCGCCAAAATCATCTGCATGCTCGCTCGTTCGGGCGTCGGTCCCGACATCTCCGATGACGACGGTCCTGTCGGCGAGCAGATCGTCAATGAAGGAGCCGTAGTTGCGCATCGAGTGCGCCCCGGCGAGGCTCGGTGCGCCCGGCGCGGTCCAGTCCCGGTCGATCAACAGCGTTTCGCCCGAAGCATCGATGCGCCCGAACCCGGCGGCGTCGAGGGCAAGCGTCCGCCCGACCGCCTCCGCTGCCGCGCCCGCCATAGCGGTGGCATCCTCCAAATTGCGAAACACGTCGCCGAGCTGAAGCAGCGCTGCCCGGCGCTCCTCGGCGCAGCGGCGCTGCCGCTCGCCCGACCGCTTCTCGCCAACGTCCTGGAAGGTGCAGATGGCGCCCTGCTGCTCGCCGTCCTGCACGATCGGGGTCGCGCGATACGTAACCCATAGCGGCTCGCCGACAATCGGGAAGAACAGCTCCTCCTCGACAAGGGCGGGCGTGCCGGTCCGGGCGGCGACGTAGATCGGGCAATCGTCGACCGGATAGGGGCTGCCGTCGGGGTGCGAGTGGTGGATGACGTCGTGCAGCTTGCGGCCGATCACGTCCTTGGCGTCGGCATAGCCCATCATCCGCAGGAACGCGGCGTTGCACGTTGTCGTGCAGCCGTCGCGATCCACCGCGTAGAAGCCTTCGTCGATCGTATCGAGCAGCCGGCGCAAGTTCTGCTCGCTGCCGCGCAGCGTCGCGTTGAGCGAGCGGAGGTGTTCCTCGCTCGCCTTGAGCCTCGCCTCCTGCGCCCGACGTTCGGTCATGTCGCTGAACAGGATGGCGACGAGCCGTTCGTCCGGGGTGCCGACCCGGTAGGCGAACACCTCGTACCAGCGTCCGTTCAGCGCTTGTGCGGGGAGCGCGAACCGGGCCGGTGCTCCCGTCAGCGCTACTTTCGAATAGATGTCGAACCAGTATTCCTCGTGGTCCGGCGAGATCTCTCGCATCCATCTTCCGGCAGCGTCAACGAGGCCGGTCTGTCGTTCGAAGGCAGTATTGACCTCGACGAAGCGGTAGTCGATCGGCCGGGCTGCGTCGTCGCATCGAACCTCGATGAGGCAGAAACCTTCGTCGATCGAATCGTAGAGCGTCCGGTAGCGTTCCTCGCTCTCCGTCAGTGCGGTGGCCGCCACATGCTGCTCGGTCCGGTCGCGCAGGATCTTCACATAGCCTTCGAGATCGCCGTCTTCGCTACGCAGCGGCATCATCTCGCCATTGGCCCAGAAACGCGATCCGTCCCTCCTCATGTGCCAGCGCTCGTCGATGCCGCGCCCGTGCCGAACCGCCGCGCTCATCTCCGCGTTGGGGATACGGTCGGCGACGTCTTCGGGGGTGAAGAACAGGTCGACCGGCTGGCCGATCGCCTCGCCCGACGCCCAGCCCATGATCCGCTCGGCACCCACGTTCCAGGTGGTGATCGCGCCATCGAGGTCGAGCCCCACGATGGCATAATCGACCGCGCTGTCGATGATGAGCTGCGCCTGGCGCATGGCCAGGTCGTTAGCCGATTTGGATGTTGGCCTGATCTGCATAGGGCACCATGTGCGCTATGCACACCGGCGGCAACGACGTTCGTACCCAGAGAGGCAAGCGCTCGACGCCGTTTACGCCATCTCGGCACCTGAACGGATGTCCGAAAGTGGAGAGCTGACATGCAGTCCTGAACGGCGGTTTATGCGTCTTCGAGCCAAGGCTGTTTGCCTCACCATCAGCACCGACCGGACTGTCGCTGACGAAGGCGTCGCACGCGTGAGGCGGTGCCGCAACTCGCATCGGAGCACCAGCGTCGGCTCCCTGATTTCGACCCATCCAGGAAGTACCAGTCACAGTCCGGACCTGCACAAACTCTAATTTTTCGGCGTGAGTGGTCGGCAAGCAGATCGGCAGCGGTCAGGATCACGCGATGCTGAATCGTGTCCAAATCGTCACCCAGCCAATACCAGCCGAAACGCGCCTCCACGACGCAAAAGCGTCGGCACAACATCGCGGCGGCCACCGATCGCTCGAACTGCTCCGCCGAAGCTGGTGCAACGCCGGTCCCTTCCACCTCCGCTCGAACGATGATACGCAAAGCCTCTCGCACGGCAATCAATCCGGCGTGCGCCTCATCGGCTTTGCTCGGGAATCGCGCACCGAGCTTGAGCAGGTGATCAGTTTCAGCCAACGACAGCAGGTCGAGCCGGGTTGCCCACCTCACGTCATCGTCGAAGGTTGTAAGAACATCCTTGTCGTCGCCCTCGCGATTGATGTCGACGGTGTTCAGCAGATCAAGGGCGGGATGCCCTGCGACGAGCCGGATCGTCAGAACGGAGTGCGCGGACATACCTCCTAACTTGACACAAAATCGAAACCGGGCAACCCCGCCGTAACGGCCATTACCTCATCTTGGGCGTTACAAGGCTTTAGCTATGGGTGCTCGCGAGTTTGGCATGTTTCTGGTCCTCTGCGTGGTATGGGGCTCAACTTGGATCGGCGTGAAAGCCGGTCTCGATGCTGTCCCGCCATTATTCCTTGCAGGATCGAGGTTCACAACGGCGGGATTAATTCTGACAGCCATCTCAACCATCCGCAACGGGTGGACAATGCGTCGGCAGGACACGGGACGCCTGCTGGTCGCGTCGTTGTTGACGATCACGCTGTGCTACGGCGCATTGTTCTGGGGGATGCGCTTCGTCGACAGCGGGACGGCCGCTGTGCTCGATCTAGGTCTTACGCCGATTGCTCTGCTCGTCTTTGCGCTTTTCCTGCGCGACGAGCGGGGTTCCTGGATGAAGTTCGCAGCGATCGGAATGGGATTGTCGGGTGCCATCCTCCTGTTCGGCCCGGATGTGTGGCATGGGTGGCACGACCGTGGGCCTGCGGCAGAACGCCTAGTCGGCTCCACCGCCGTTGCCGCTTCGACGCTCGCCTATGGGCTGGGGTCGGTCATGGCGCGTCCACTTCTTACGCGTTACTCGCCGCTGCTGATCTCGGGCGCGACAACCCTGATTGGCGGCAGCGTCCTCCTCCTCTGTTCTGTCCTCACGGAACCAGGCTTCCGCGAGGCGGCGAAAGGACATTGGGGCTGGTCGGCCTGGGCCGGCTGGACCTTCCTGGTCTTGTTCGGCTCTCTCATCGGATACAGTCTCTATATGATTCTTCTTCGGGACGTAGGGCCGTCGCGCGCCGGCATGTACGCCTTCGTCTCACCGGTAGTCGCCCTGGTGCTCGGTGCCACCCTGCGGGGAGAACCGGTCACCACGCTCTCCGCGGCAGGCGCTGCCATAATGCTCGCTGCCGCGTGGCTCGCGGTTCGGAAGTAAGCGGATGTGGGAACGTAGCCGCCCCGACACGTGCGCGCTGACCTTGGCGGATGGGATCAGCCGGATCGCGAACGCTGGCTGGCGTGCCTCGAAGAGGGTGGGCACGTAGGGCCAGTAGCCTGCGACCGTCCGGTTCAGCTTGGCCGAGGCGAATGAGCATAACCCCGCCGGTCAGCCGCGCCGCGCCGTCGGCACCGGCACCGGCCGGGCTATGGCACGCCGTGGATCACCACGTCGGGATTCGATCTACTTTCTTTCTACCCGGAACCAGCGCAAGGCGAGACTGGCACACCGCGCGATTTCAATCCTTCTGTTCTGAGATTGGGCCGAAGCGCCACAATATGTCATAGTTCATGATGGGTCGCTCAAACGTGGCCCCAGCGGCCACGAACTGCTTGCCCGCATCGATCATCGGCTGGAAGTGATCCAGTTGACGCGCGTGTTCTAACGTATCCCACAGGCTGGCATTATTGAAGGAGTTAGTCGTCGGATCCGCGCCCGCATAAAATGCCAGCAGTCCGGGCATTCGCTCGATGCTTGGCCGCAATATCGCTTCGCTTTCAGACGACAACCGCCGCAATTCATCGAATTGCGAGGCGTCGCAGCGAGCGATCGAGATACGCATCACAGGATGAGCTGTCATGATGTTGGTCCTTTGATGGCCGCTGGAATTTGCCCTAGTAGTAGAGACCGCGATAGCAGTCGCAACCGGCCAGCGACTGTCACGTCCGGGACCGCCTGTGGTTGCTCAACGACGAGGCTGGTCGGCGCTGGCCATGTCTCGGCGACGTCATCGATGCCTCCGCCAAGATAATGGACGAGCGTTCGCTGCCGAGCAGCTCCGACGGCGGGTGTCTGTCCGCCATTCGGTCAACTCTGACGTGGCTTGGAGAGAACGACCAGGCTAAGGCCGATCGGAACCATCCCGACGACGACGGCTGGGTTTAGACGCTCGTCCAGCAGCACCCATCCGAGCATGAGGCTGCAGACCGGGACCAGCATCGTGACCATCTGCGCATTGGACGGGCCGATGCGCCTGAGCAGGCGGAAGTAGAGATGGTAGGCGAGCGCCGTGCTTAACAGGCCGATGCCGAGAAGCGCGGCGACCATCGCCATCGTGGTCGGCGTCGTGAGCAACGGAGTCCTCGTCGCCAGGCAGAGGCCCCCCGCAATGGCGGCGGCCGCCGTTGCCTGACCGGTGGCCATTGTGAGCGAGGGCAGGTGGGGCAATCTCGCCGCGAACAGGCTCGCGCAGGCGTAGAGGAACGCAGCCAAAAGTCCGGCGCCGATCGCGGGCATGTCGGCGTTACGCGCACCGAGGCTTGGCCATACCACGATCGCCAGGCCGGTCAGCGCGGCACCAAGCGCGAACTGCCGCGAGCCCCTAAGCACATCGCGGTCGCCGACAGTCGCGGAAAGCAGGAGCACGAACACCGGTGCCGTCGCGTTGAGGACCGCGGCTACTCCGCTGGTGATCCGCAGCTCACTCCAGGCGAACAGCCAAAATGGGAGCACGTTGTTGATCAGGCCCAGCAGCAGCAGCGCGCGCCAGCTCGCGCCGTCCTTCGGCAGGCGGCCGCCACGCGCCACCAGCACTGCGTTGAGCGCCGTTGCTGCAATCGCCAGCCGCCCGAAGATTGCCGTCAGCGGCGACATCGCCGAGATCAGGACCTTGTAGAACAGGAACGACCCACCCCAGCAAAGCGCCAGCAGCACGAGCAGCGCCCAGTCCGAAGGTGACCAGCTCCGCGCCCAGCCGGCACGCCCGGCTGGATGGGTGACGTCGCTCACGGCCTGCCGCGTGGATCGGGATGGACGCGGAGATAGTCGACAATCAGCTCCCCAATCCGATCCGGCACTTCAAGCGTCGCGAAGTGGACGGTGTCGAGGAGGTGGATCTCCGCGCGGGGAGCGTCGCGAAGGAACGCGAGTGCGCCGGGCGTCGTGAAGAAGTCGTCTTGAGTTCCCCAGATCACCAGGGTCGGCAGCTTCAGGGCGCGTAGCATCGCCTGCCACTCGGAGTAATGTGCGACGTTGGTGCCGTAATCGAACCAGAGGTCGTTGCGCGCGTCGATCACACCGGGCCGCTGCTCCGACGCGGTCATCAGCAGGATCGCGTCGGGGCTCATCTCGCGATGCGCCGTCCAGCCCTGGGGTGCGGGGAAACCGAGGCTGGCGGCGTAGGCGGCGCGGCGGGCATCGACGCGCGGATCGCGCGTGCGCCAGTGCCTACGCAACTCGCCCTCCTCGTTCTGCGCGGCAGGGAAGCCGTCCAGATGGATGACGCCATTCTGGATTATGATGCCCGCGACGTGCCCGCGAGCCTGATCGATCAGCCGGAAGCCGACCGGTACCCCGTAATCCTGTAAATAGAGCCAGTAACGGGTCACGTCGCGTGCAGCGAGGAAGTGGGTCACGGTCTGGGCGAGATGGTCGAAGGTGTAGGCGTAGCGCCGCCGGTCCGGCGCGCTCGAATAGCCGAACGACGGGTAGTCCATCGCCAGGACGTGGAACCCCTGCCCGGCGAGCCGCTGCATTACCTCGTCATACTGGATCGAGGAGGCGGGATTGCCGTGCAGGAATACGATGGTCGGCGCCTCGGGCGCGCCACCCTCGCGGTAGAAGATGTCGAGACCGTCGACTGGCTGCCAACCGTAGCGGAGATGCTCGGCTGTGGCGGGAGCGGGGGCGAACAAGGCCAATGCCAAGGCCGCGAGGATGAGGAGAATTCGCATGGCAGCACCCGTCAGCGCAGGTTAAAGCCGAACAGCCGGACTCCGCGCTCGGAACGCGGGCGGTGACGGCTGCCCGGGCCGAAATGCAGGTAGGTTCCCCGTCCGAGCCGTTCCTCCCCCTCAATCAGCTCGCCCGCGACGACGAAGATGTCCTCGCCCGCGTGATCATGCTCGTCCACCCGCGGCCAAGCGGCACCGGCCTCGATATCGACCACCCAGCACCTGACGCCGTCGCGGGACGGCAGGTCCCGCCGGTGACAGCCCGGCCCGACCTGCACGGAGGGCAGGGCGTCTACGTTGACATGGCTTAGACCGCTCGGATCGAATGACATCACGTTCTCCCTTGTGATCCCGATATTACCGGGCCATCCACGGGCGACCTACCTCATGGATCGCGAGGCTTCTGTGAGTGATTTTCACGACTTGAGGTTCCCTCCGGCCGGCGCGCTCGAAGCGCTGCTCGCCGCCGGCCGCAGTGGCAGCCTGTCCTCCGCGGCCGTGGCGTTGGGCGTGACACATGGCGCGGTGAGCCGCCGGGTTCAGGCGCTCGAACGGTGGCTCGGCGCTGCGGTGTTCGAGCGGCACGGGCGCGGGGTTCGCTACACGCCGGTCGGTGCCCAGTTCGCGCGCCGGGTCGAGCGGTCCATGGGCGACATCCTCGGTCTGGCGGCCGACATCCGATCCAGCCGATCGGTCGGCATCGTGCGGGTGAGCGTGTTGCCGTCGATGGCACGGCTCTGGCTGATGCCTCGGATGACGGCGCTGCAAGGCCGGCCCGTCGACCTCAACGTCGTCGTCGCCACCGAGCATCGGGTGGCACATATAGACGGTCGCGACGCTGATGCTGCGATTCGGTTCGGGTATGGGGACTGGACGGGTCTGGAATGCTCGAGGCTGTTCGGGGAGGAACTGATCGCCGTCGCGGCCCCGGCGATCGCCGCGCAGGTCGGTGGTGAGCCCGCCGCCTTGTTGCGGCATACGATCCTTCATGACAGCGACACGGTGAGCTGGCGCAAGTGGTTCCGGCTGGCAGGGACTGCCTTCCGCCCGTCGGCGGGCGAGCAGCGGTTTGACGACTACGACCTCGCTCTCGCCGCGGCCGCGGCGGGCGTGGGCATCGCGCTGGCGAGGCTGCCGCTCGCGGAGAGCGCGATCAAGGCCTCCGGGCTCGTTCGATGCGCGGATGTCGTCCTGCCCACAGCGCGCGCGCACTGGGTCGTCACGCGCACGGGCGAACGGCGCGCCGCCGTGCTACTGTTCGCCGAGCGGCTGAAGACCTTGATAGTCGCAGAAGCCGTCGGTGAGAAAACATGAACTGATGGTCTGCGCTAAGAGAGGTCTTGCGGTTCTGGATCTCTTCAAGGATGACGCGTTCCGCACCCGCGCAGGCGTAGAATGGCATAGGTCGGCTGCAGGGGCGAGAATTCCCCGTCGTCCCGAATTCTGCTCAATGAGTCCCGCACCGGCGTAAAGCGCCCGGTTTGATGGCGGCGGAGCAGGGGCGGATCACCGAGACGCTGGCGGTGCTGGGGCTGTGGCAGAGGGCATTGCCGTAAATTCGGCCAGCAACACCGCGCACGCATTGCTGATCGGCATCTTGATTAGCGTCACTGCCGAGCGGTACGCGAGCGACTGGGCGCTCCGGCAATTCTACTTCCACCTCGAAACCGACTACGTAATCCTGCGCGCAAAAGAGACCGAACTGTGCGAGGCCGATATGCCGCGCCTTCTTGCGCACGCCGGAACCTGAACCAGCGTCCACATTTTGGGAGCCGTCCGGCGGCTCTGAGTGACCACAAATGGGTCGCGTCGGACGCCTTGCGATTGCCTCAAACGTGATCTCGTTTTAATTAGGTTGCGCTGCGAGAAACGATGGCGTGGTTGTGGCCACCCCTCGCGCACACGCCGGCGGTTCGCCGGCTAGCGGCTCCAACACCGTCAACACGGGCGCAGCCCGTGCGAGCGAGGAGCGCGAACGCATGCGGGAAGACATCACCATCATCGGCGCAGGCCTAGGCGGCTTGGTGCTTGCCGGCGCCTTACACGGGCACGGGGTAGTGGTCGCAGTCTACGAAGGTGAGGCGTCGCCGGACGCGCGAGCACAGGGCGGCCTCCTCGACCTGCACGAGAACAGCGGCCAGCGTGCGCTTCGCGCGGTCGGGCTGCTTGACGCCTTTCAACGCCTGGTGCGGCCGGGCGAAGACGCCAAGCGGGTTGTCGACCGGGACGCGACGGTGCTGCTCGACCGTCCGGGCGACCCCGCCTCGGCACGGCCGGAGGTGGACCGCGGCGAGCTTCGCCGATTGCTGCTGGATGCGCTGCCCACCGGCATGGTGCGCTGGGGCCGCAAGGTCTCCTCGATCCGGACGATCGGGCGCGGCCGTCACACGGTCGTGTTCGCCGACGGAGCGGAGACGGAGGCGACGCTGCTGGTCGGCGCGGACGGCGCCTGGTCCCGGGTCCGCCCGCTCGTGACCGATGTCTGGCCCGCCTATGCCGGCACGTGCTTTCTCGAGCTGCATCTCGCCGCCGACGATTCACGCGCGGACGCCGCAGCGGCGGTGATCGGGTCGGGCACTCTGATGGCGGTGGCGCCCGGCCAGGGCATCTTGGCGCACCGCAACGCCGACGGGAGCATCCATACCTATGTCGCGGTGAACCGGCCGGAGAGATGGCTGACGCACAGCGTGACATCCGCGACCGAGCGGGTGGCGGCCTTGTTCGAAGGGTGGGCGCCGTCGCTCCGCGCGCTGATCGTCGGCGGGGACGCGCCGGTCGTCCGTCCAATCTACGCATTGCCTCCCTCGCTGACCTGGCCGCGAGCGTCGGGCGTCACCCTGCTCGGCGATGCGGCGCACCTCATGTCGCCTTTCGCGGGTGAGGGTGCCAATCTCGCCATGCTCGACGGCGCGGAGCTGGCGCGTGCGCTGGTCCATTCCTCCGATGACAGCGACGCCGCGCTGGCAACTTACGAGCGCGACCTGTTCGCGCGCACCCATCCGATCGCGCAGCTCAGTGCCGCCAATCTGACGCGCTTCTTCGGGCCAGATGCGCCGATGAGTGTCGTAGGACTATTCACAAGATGATGAACGGACGTCCGCTTCCGGGAAGCGCAGATCTAGCGATGAACGGCCGAAAATGGGTCTTTACCGTAGCGCCCTCGACCGGAATCGACCCTCTCTGTCGTATCTGTATTGAATTAGGCGCGGCAGATTGCAGTAAGCAGCAGATCGGTCACTTCGTCGGCATAATCTCGGGTCTGCAGCTCCTTGGGGGCGACGAGCCAGGCGTAGCGGAACGCGCCCCACGCGATCAGGAGCAATCGTCGCAGGCGTTCGTCCGGCAACTCGGGCAGGTCCGGACACTTCCGCAGAGCGTCGGCCCAGACGGCGATCAGCTCCTCGTAGACCCGTTGGTGATGCGCCGGGTTCGCGATCCGATGCTCAAGATGTGCGATCTCCGGCAGGATCGTCGGTGTTCCGGGAGCGTCCGAGCCAATCGTCGCCGTGATCAGCTGACGCACCCGAACCTGCCATGTGTCGGCGGCCGGCAACGCGGCAATGCGGGCGTAACGGGCTTCCATCGCGTGGCGCACGTAACCGGAGAGCACTGCCTCGCGGTCCGGGAAGTACTCATAGATCGTGCCCACCGCGTAGCCGGTCTCCGTCGACAGGGACCGCATCGAGATCGCATCCCAACCGTCGCGCCGCCAAATCCGAACGAGTCCGTCGTAGATCGCCTGAACGGTAAAGCGGGATCGGGCCTGCGCCGGCCGCTTCACGGGTGTCGACGCGGCGCCCGCCTTTCCGAACGCATGATCGGGCAGCCTGGGGTATTGCTGCTTCATCACCCGGACGATCGGAACAGCTGACCCATGCCGCACGATACCAAGCGCCTGTTGTCCCGCAAAGCCGATCTCGGCGACACGCTGATCGAGGTCCAGGCAGCGGAACCACTGACGGAGGGGCAGGTCCGGCTGGAGATCGACGCCTTCGCGCTCACCACCAACAACATCACCTACGCCGCCTACGGCGACAGCATCGGCTATTGGCAGGTGTTCCCGACCGCTCGCGAGGGCTATGGTGCCATGCCGGTGTGGGGGTTCGCCCGGGTGGCGGAGTCTCGCGTCGATGGGTTGGATGCAGGAGTCCGCGTCTGGGGCTACCTTCCGGTCGCTGACGCGCTCACCGTGACGGCCGGGGATGTGACCAGCAGGAGTTTCGTGGACCGCGCTCCGCATCGAGCCGCGGTACCCGCCGTGTACAGCCGCTACGTGCGCACCGACGCCGATCCGCACTACCGGCCCGAGCACGAGGCATTTCAGATGCTGTATCGTCCGCTGTTCATCACCTCCTATACCGCCGTCGACTTTCTGCTCGATGCGAGCCTTTTCGGGGCGAGGCAGCTCGTCATTTCGAGCGCATCCAGCAAGACGGCATACGGAGTCGCGTGGTGCCTGCGCGACGCGGGGGTCCCCCTCATCGGCGTGACCAGCGATCGCAACCGGGCCTTTGTCGAAGGGCTCGGGTGCTACGACCAGGTCGTCGGCTATGACGGCGTCGAACGACTCTCGCCCGATCTCCCCACTCTCTACGTCGATCTCGCGAGCGACCCGGCATTGCGGGCCCGCGTGCATCGGCACTGGCAAGACCGTCTCGTTCACGATTGCCTGATCGGTTCCACCCAGTCCGCTGCCTTCCCGGAGGCTTCGGATCTGCCGGGGCCGGCGCCTCGCTTCTTCTTCGCTGCGGAGCGGCTCGACCAGCACCGAGAGCAAGGCACGATCCACGCCTTCCTTGACCGGTTCGAGCGCGATCAGCTGGCGTTCATCGAGCGGGCGTCCGATCCGGCGTCGCCATGGATCCGGATCGTGGAGGCGGACGGGTTGCAAGCCGCCGCCGGGATCATACGGGAGCTCGCCGACGGGCGTGCCGATCCGGCGATCGGCCATGTCGTCACGGTAGGCGCGACGAGCAATTGAGCCACCACCCTGGCGGCCCGTTTCGGGGGCGGGGAAAAGGACTGCCTTGAGCTCCCGTCTTTGACAACGGTTTAGCGTATCGTCCGGGAGCGCACACCCGGCTCATGGCGCTCACACCTCGCCCCCGTCCGCGACCATCACCTGTGCGGTGGATCCGTCGGAACCCTTGCCCCAGGCGCGCAGCGCGTATGACGCTGCATCCATCTGCTTCTCGGAGGGGCCTTGCCCCGGCCTAGTGGTCCGCTGCAGCAGCCGCCTGGTCGGACCCCATCGGAACGCGGCGTCCACGCCGCTGAGGCGAACGTGCCCACGGCGCGCCCCCAGCCGCCAGCGCCCTGGAAAGCCATGTATTCCTGAAAGACGATGTCGCGATCCAGCAGAGCAGCGGAGCGACGGACCGCACGTGTGTCGGACTTGCCCAACGGCGACGGCGTGACCCAGGCTGCGAGGTCGGGATCGTAGCGCAGCCCCGTCGGGTCCCTCTCGATCGGACTCGGTCGCCGACCCGCCGGGCCGAGCAGGAACGGGTCGGCCTCAATGGCGGCGTCGCCGGATTCGATCGCGTCAGCGATGCTCGCGATCGTGCCGCCGTTGAAGCTGCCGCCCCTGATCGAGACCGCCGCCTTGGCTTCGACGAGCCGACCGCCGAGCCGCTTGTCGAGTAGGTGGACGGAAAGGTCGGCAGGCACCGAGCTGGCACCGCAGAAGTTCACGATCCGCAGCCGCTTGGCCGCGGCTTCGACGTGGTGTCGGTTGATCAATCCTCGAATGCGCGCCGTCTCGCCGCTGATGTCGCAATAGTGAGTTCCGAAGCGCAGGCACGCGGCAACAATCCGAAAACGGATGGGACGGTGGACGTTTCTGCTGCCGACACCGAGCGAGCCCGGATCTGGATCTCGAAAGCGCGCTCGGACCGGCAAACAGTAACCTGCCGGGCAGGTCAGACCTGCGCCAGCCCCCGTCGACCATAGGTTCAACCCCGGTCACGTAGGTGTAGTCGTTGCAGTCGGACGAGGTCGATCGCCGGCATCTCCGGTGCGTCGCCGGCCAAGGTCACCACGAGGGGTCGCATCGCGATCCGCAGTCCGGAAGCAGCGTCGGTTCGGCCCTGGGCGGCGCGCGACGGGTGGATCGCGCCGCGGCGAACCTTCAGCGACCCTGCTGGCCGACCGAAACGATGCACTCGCGCAGCCAGCGTTGGGCGGGATGGGTGTCGTTGCGTCGATGCCAGCACATCACATACTGGCAGGGGTCGAGCGCGAGCGGCGGTTGCAGGACGGCGAGGCCATCGCCGTGACCGGATACCTCGATCACGCCGGCCATGAGCGTAGCGATCAGGTCCGACCCGGCAACTAGCGCTGGGGCAGCGTACATCTGCGTCAGGGTGATCGCCAGCGAACGCTTGAGCCCCAGCTCGGCAAGCGCCGCATCGGTGTGGCCGAACCGGTCTCCTTCAGGCGATACGAGCAGGTGCTCCAGGCTGAGGAACGTCTCCAGATCGAGCGGCCTGCACAGGACGGGGTGGCCTTTGCGCACCACGCACACGAAGGGCTCCTCGAACAGCGCCTTCGTGAAGATCCGACCTGGCGCGCTGGAGGGCGGCACGCCGACCGCCACGTCGGCTTGGCCAGCGTCGAGGAGCGCGATCGCGTCGTCGCGCGCCGTATAGGCTCTGACCGCGAGCTTGGTGGCCGGAGCGTGCTGATGCAGGCAGGCGACGAGCTTCGGCAGCAGCTTGAACGCGGCGTGCTCCTGGAGTGCGACGTTCAGCGTCAGCCGAGACATCGCCGGATCGAACTCCTGCGCGAAGCCGAGCGTACGCCCGATCTCTGCCAGAGCGCGACCGAGCGGCTCGGCAAGCTCGATCGCGCGGGGGGTCGGCTGGAGCTTAGCCTGCCCGCGAACGAACAACTGGTCGCCGAAGAGCGCCCGCAGGCGGCTGAGCGCGGCGCTCATTGCCGGTTGCGTGCGGCCTATGCGCTTGCCCGCTTTGGTCACGCTGCGCTCCGCCATCAGAGCGTCGAACGCCACCAGCAGGTTCAGGTCGATGCCGTGTAAATCCATTCGGTGGATGTGCTCGCATAATGTAAATCGATGGAGATACTAGCACAGATGAAGGTTGATGCGGAATGGAAACGACGCAGCCGTGCAGCGCCGACGATGGAATCCGTTCAACCGACCGCGAAAAACGCCTCGTGGAACGACTCTACCAGGCTTTCAACGAAGCCGACCCCGACCTGCTGGACGCGGTACTGGCCGACGAATGGAAAGACACGCCGATGGCGCCGGGCCAGGCTCCGGGCCGCGAGGGCATGAAGCCTATGGTGCGCGCGTTTCTCGCGGCGTTCGCCGATCTCCGCTTCGCGCCGCAGGAGATCGTTGTCGCCGGCGGCCGCGCCGCTGTCCGGCTGGAGCTCAGCGGCCGTCATGTCGGCGAGTGGATGGGAGTGGCCGCGACCGGGCGCGACTTCACGATCGCAATGCACGAGCTGCACCACCTGGTTGGCGGCAGGATCACCCACACATGGCATCTGGAGGACTGGGCCGGCTGGCGCGAGCAGGTCGGGGCCGGGAAATCCGCCGCGGGCTAGCAAGTCACACCCTCAAGGAGGCCATCATGCCGTTTGCCAACTACAAGATCCCCCAAGGAATGATCACCGCCGAGCAGAAGGCAGAGATCATCCACAAGACCACCGACCTGTTCGCTCACTATTTCGGCGAGGGCGTGCGGCCCTACACGATGGTGCTGGTCGACGAGGTGGTCGACGGGGGCTTCGGGCGGGCGGACGAGGTGTTCGACCTCGCGGCCATGCGCAAGATGCAGGAAGGCGGCGGTTCAAGCTGAGCCTCCATCCGTAATTCCTATCATTTCAGGAGCTATACTATGGCCACGCAGACACGAGCGGCGATCGTCACCGGATCGTCGCAAGGGATCGGGGCGGCCGTCGCCGAGCGGCTCGCCGCCGACGGCCTGGCGGTCGTCGTGAACTATTCGAGCAGCGCCGCACCGGCGGAGAAGCTGGTCAAGAAGATCGAGGGCGCGGGCGGCCGTGCGATCGCGGTGGGCGCGGATATCAGTGATCCGGCGGCGGTTGCGACGCTGTTCGACCGGGCGGAGCAGGCGTTCGGCGGCGTGGACGTACTGGTCAACAACGCTGGTATCATGAAGCTCGCGACTATCGCCGAGACGAGCGACGAGCTCTGGAGCCAGACGATCGCGATCAACCTGACGGGCGTGTTCAACGGCCTGCGCGAGGCGGCGAGGCGGCTGCGCGAGGGCGGCCGCATCATCAGCTTCTCGTCGAGCGTGGTCGGGCTCTATCAGCCGGGCTATGCCAGCTACGCCGCGACCAAGGCAGGCATCGAGGCGATGACCCACGTGCTCTCCAAGGAGCTGGGCAAGAAGGGGATCACCGTCAACGTCATCGCGCCGGGTCCGGTGGCGACCAAGCTGTTCCTCCACGGCAAGAGCGACGACGACATCAAGCCGATCATCGAGCGCACCCCGCTCGGCCGCCTCGGCGAGCCCGAGGACATCGCCCGCGCGATCTCGTTCCTGGTCTCGCCCGATGGCGGCTGGATCAACGGCCAGGTGCTCCGCGCCAACGGAGGGATTATCTGATGGCCGACAATGGCAAGCAGATCGCGCTCGTCACCGGCGCGTCGAGCGGGTTCGGGCGCATGATCGCGGGCGAGCTCGCGGCGGCGGGCGTCACCGCTTATGCCTCCATGCGCGAGACGCAGGGTAAGAACGCGAAGACGGTCTCGGACATCGCCGGCGAGGCGAAGGACAAGGGCATCGACCTGCGCACGATCGAACTCGACGTGCAGGACGACCGGTCGGCCCAGGCCGCGATCGACGATATCGTCCGCGAGCATGGCCGGATCGACGTGATCGTCCACAACGCCGGGCACATGGTGTGGGGCCCGCTCGAGGGCTTCACGCCCGAGCAGCTCGCCGAGCTCTACGACATCAACGTGCTGGGCACCCAGCGGGTCAATCGCGCGGCGCTCCCGCATATGCGCGCGGCGAAGAGCGGGTTGCTGGTCTGGATCTCGAGCACCAGCGTGATGGGCGGCATCCCGCCGCTGCTCGGGCCTTACTTCGCGGCCAAGGCGGGGATGGACCAGATCGCGGTGTCCTATGCGCGCGAGCTGGCGCCGCTCGGCATCGAGACCGCGATCGTGGTGCCCGGCGCCTACACGAAGGGGACAAACCATTTCCCCAACGCCGGCCACCCCGCGGACGAGGACCGCGCGAAAGCCTATGAGGCGGCTTGGCCGAAGGACTTTTCCGACCGGATGCAAAAGGCGCTGGCGGCGACCGACCCGGAGGACTCCGACCCATCCGAGATCGGCCGCGCCGTCGCCGCCATCGTCACCGCGCCCGCCGGCACCCGCCCGTTCCGCACGGTGATCGATCCCGCCGACGACGGCGCCAAGGTGACGTTCGCGGTCGCCGACCGCATCCGCGAGCAGTTCCTCCATCGCATCGGCTTTCCCGAACTCCTGCACCGGAAGGCGGGGTAGGCGCTTGGAGTAACAAACATAGACCATGATTATATC
>CAXTWJ010000006.1:0-4512 GCA_964247925.1 uncultured Sphingomonas sp. | reverse complement strand
CCCGCCCGCATCCGCGCGCCGTGCCTCCATCGCAGCGGCTCCCCCGAGCTGCGCCAGCCGGCGCACGGGGGGTCCCCGGGCGCGGCGCCACGGCGGGGGAGAGGTCGCGGTGAGCTATCTCGTGTCGCTGCTGTTCGGCGCGGTCGTGGGCGCCACCTATGCGCTACTCCGGGTCACCCCGCCCGCGCCGCCGTTGGTGGCGCTCGTCGGCCTGCTCGGTATGCTGGCGGGCGAAAGCGCGGTGAACTGGGCCAGGTCGCGGCTCCCGGCGCATCACGCGATCGCGCCGGCGCACCCGTTGCCGAACGGACGAGGCGCGTCGTGATCAATCCGACGAAACGCCCGCCGCGCATCGACGTCCACGCCCATTACCTGCCCAACGATTATCGCCGTGCGGCGCTGGCGGCGGGGCAGCAGCATCCGGACGGCATGCCAGCCTTGCCGGAGTGGAGCGAGGCCGCGGCGCTCGCGCTGATGGACCGGCTGTCGATCCGCACGGCGATGCTGTCCATCTCCTCGCCCGGCGTGCATTTCGGCGACGATCGCGCCGCGCGAGACCTGGCCCGCTCGTGCAATCGGCAGGGCTGCGAGCTGGTCCGCAAGCACGGCGGCCGGTTCGGCCTGTTCGCCGCGCTGCCGCTGCCGGACGTGTCGGGGTCGATCAGCGAGGCGATCCACGCGCTCGACGAGCTCGGCGCCGACGGCGTGACGATCGAGACCAATCACGGCGGCGTCTACCTCGGCGACCCCGCGCTCGACCCGCTGATGGAGGTGCTGGACCGCCGGCGCGCGGTGGTGTTCGTCCACCCGACCTCGCCCGGCTGCGGCTGTTCCGCGCTCGCCTTCGGCCAGCCGCGACCCGTCATCGAGTTCATCTTCGAGACGACGCGCGCGATCGCCGACATGCTCTACCGCCGCACGTTCCAGCGGTTCCCGGGCATCCGGGTGATCGTGCCACACGCCGGCGCGGCGTTGCCGATCGTGGCTGCGCGGATCGCAGATCAGGCGGCCAACCTCAGCGTCGACCCGCCGCTGACCCGCGACGAGATCTTCGGCGAGCTGCGCAAGCTGCACTATGACCTCGCCGGGTCGCCAATTCCGACGCTCGCGCGCGCGCTGCTCGACATCGCCGACCCGGGCCACCTTCATTACGGCAGCGACTGGCCGTTCACGCCCGCGGACAACGCGGCGTCGCTGGCCGACGCGATCGACGGCGCGGCGCTGTTCGACGACGGTCTGCGCGACCGCATTCTCCTCGACAACGCGCTTGACCTCTTCCCGAGGCTCAGGCGGTGAGCGAACCATCCCTCGACGGGAGCTGTCCCACATGATCGACGCCTATGGCTATGCCACGAAGAACCGGTTCTCCCGTTTGAAGGGTTATCGCTTCGAGCGGCCCGACCCCGGCCCGAACGAGGTCGAAGTGGAGGTGCTGTATTGCGGCATCTGCCACACCGATATCCACCATGTCAGCAACGACTGGGGCAACACCGTCTATCCCTGCATGCCCGGCCACGAGATGACCGGCACCGTGCGACGCGTCGGCGCGGCGGTGACGCGGCACGCGGTCGGCGACCTGGTCGGCATCGGCTGCATGGTCGACAGCTGCGGGCGCTGCGAGCATTGCCGGGAGGGCGACGAGCAATATTGCGAGTCCTCCAACGGCATGTTGCAGACCTACAACGGCCCGGTCGTTCCGGCGAAGATGGCGAGCACGGGCGAGAACCTCTACGGCCGCGACAACACCTTCGGCGGCTCCTCCGACGTAATGGTCGTGCGCGAGGATTTCGTGCTGAAGGTGCCGCCCGCGATCCGCGCGGAGGAGGCCGCGCCGATCCTGTGCGCCTGGGTGACAACCTATTCGCCGCTCAAGCACTGGGGCGTCGGGCCGGGCCAGAAGATCGGCGTGGTCGGGCTGGGCGGGCTCGGCCACATGGCGGTCAAGCTGGCGCGCGCGATGGGCGCGGAGGTGACCGTGTTCACCACCAGCGAGGACAAGCGCGCGGAGGCAGAGGCGCTCGGCGCCGCCCACGTCGTGTTGGAAAAGGACGCGAAGAAGCAGATGGAGAAGCTCGCCGCGGAGGAGGGTCGATTCGGTTTCATCCTCTCCACCGTGCCGCAGAAGCATGACATCAACCGTTACATCGTGCTGCTGAAGCGCGACGCCGCGATCGTGGTGGTGGGCGCGATGGAGCCGCTCGCGCCCGTCAACAACCAGCCCGTCGCCTTCCACCGGCGCCACGTCTCGGGCTCGTTCATCGGCAGCATCCGGGAGACGCAGGAGGTGCTTGACTTCTGCGCGGATCACGGCGTCAGGCCCGAAATCCAGGTCGTTTCGATCCAGGACGTCAACGAGGCGCACCGCCGCGTCGAGGACGGCGAGGTCCGCTTCCGCTACGTCATCGACCTCGCCTCGCTTAGGCAGGAAAAGGCGGAGCGGGCGGACCACGCCGCGGCGATCGCGCCGTGACCCTCCTCGGCGACGCGGCGCAGACGATCGTGAAAAAGGCGGTCGCGCTCGCCCCCGACGGGTGGGTACCCGGCGGCACGCCCGATCCACTTATCGGCCACAAGCATGGCCATGTCGGCGCACCGGTGTCGCGGCTCGACGGGCTGCTGAAGGTGAGCGGGCAGGCACGGTTCGCGGCCGAGGTGGCACTGGACGGCATGCTCTACGGCGCGCTCGCCTATGCCACGATCGCGAAGGGTCGCATCTTGTCGATCGACACGCGCGCGGCTGAGGCGGCCCCGGGCGTGGCGCTGGTGATGACGCACCTGAACGCGCCGAAGATGAAGCCGCCGCCCAAGTTCCTGACCGCCGAAAAGGCGGCATCGGGCGACGATCTGCCGATCATGCAGGACGATCGCGTGCACTGGAACGGTCAGCCGATCGCGATAGTGCTCGCCGAGACGCAGGAGCAGGCGGACCATGCCAAATCGCTGATCCGCGCCACCTACGAGACCGACGAAGCGGTCACCGCTTTCGAGGAGGCGCGGGCACGCGAGCGCACGCCCGACAAGGTGGTCGGCGAGCCGCCCGAGCAGCGGGTCGGCGACGCGGAAGCGGCGCTCGCCGCCGCACCGTCCAGCGTCGATGCCGTGTACCGCACGCCTCGTCACAACCACAACGCCCTTGAGTTGCACGCGGCAACGCTCGCCTGGGACGGCGACACGCTGACGATCCACGACAGCACCCAGCTCGTATCCAACGTCGCCTGGTCAATGGCGCAGGTGTTCGGCCTGAAGGAGGAGCAGGTCCGTGTCAGCTCACCGTTCGTGGGCGGCGGGTTCGGCGGCAAGACGATGTGGCGGCATCAGGTGCTCGCCGCCGCGGCGAGCAGGCTCGCGGGCCGGCCGGTACGCATGATGCTGTCGCGCGAGGGCGTGTACCGCGTCGTTGGCGGTCGAGCGATGACCGAGCAGCGGGTAGCGATCGGTGCCGGGGGCGACGGCCGCTTCACAGCGCTGATCCATACCGGCGCGTCCACCACCACCCGGCACGGAGCGCTGCCCGAGCCGTTCACGAATCCGAGCAAGGTGGCCTATCACGCGGAGACACTGCATCTCGGCGTCCGCGCCGCCGACATGGACACGCTCGCCAACACCTTCATGCGTGCGCCCGGCGAGTCGGTCGGCGGCTTCGCGCTGGAATGCGCGGTCGACGAGTTGGCGGAACGGCTCGGCATCGACCCGATCGAGCTGCGGTTGCTGAACGAGCCGGACAAGGACCCGATCTCGGGCCTGTCCTTCTCGTCGCGGCGCGCCGTCGAGGCCTGGCGCGCGGGCGCGGCGCGGTTCGGCTGGGAGCGCCGTACACCGGGGCCGGGCCGGGGGGGGGGGGGGGGAGTGGGGGTCGGGGCGGGCTGCGCGGGCGGGGGCGGCCGGAGGGGGCTTCGCGGTCGGGGCGGGGGAGGTTACGGCGCGCGCCGACCAGACGGCTAAGGCCACCGACGAGATCGCGACGCAGATCAGCGCCGTCCAGGAGACCACGGGGGCGACGGTCCAGGCCATCCGCGCGGTGAGCACGCGCATGCAGGCGATCGACGCGGCGACGCTGGAGATCGCCGAAGCGGTCGGCACGCAGTCCGCCGCGACGACCGACATCTCGCGCACCGTCGCCCAGGCCGCGGCCGCGCGCCGGGAGAGCGCCCGCGGGCGCGCCGTCGTCCCGCCGGGCGCCGCGCAGACCGCGGCGACGACCGAGCGGCTGACGCAGGCCACGGGCACGCTGAGCGCCCTCGCCAGCGACCTCGACGCCGAGGTCGAGACCTTCCTCGGCGCGGTCGCGGCCTGATCCGGCGACACCGCCTTCGAAGGCGAAGGCAAGCCCGGCCGGGCGGCGCCGATGCGCCGGACCGTCCTGGACCCGACGAAACCAGGTCCAGGGACGCCCGAGCTCAGAGGATGAAGCGGCTCAAGTCGGCGTTCTGCGCGAGGCTCTCGACCCGGTCGCGCACGTAGGTGCCGTCGATCGTCAGGGCTTCTCCGGAGCGGTCCGGCGCGGTGAAGGAG